>NZ_BAAANN010000009.1:0-275445 GCF_039529815.1 Amycolatopsis minnesotensis
TGATGTCCTTGTGGCAGCAGGAATCCCGGGTCTACCGGATCATCGCCGACCTCGACAACGGCGGCTCCCGCGAACTGGGATACCCCTCGACTACCGCACTGGTGGCCGAGATCGCGCGGACCTCGTCGCCTGCCGTGCGGAAGATGGTCGCGCGGGCGATCACGCTCAACCCCAGCCACGGTGTCGGTGGCGTGGAGATTCCCGCCGCCGCACCACTGACCGGGCAGGCGGCGGCGGAGCGTGCGATCTCGCCACAGCACACGGACGCGATCGTGGCAGCCCTGCGATCCATCCCGGCCACCGTGTCGGTGCAGGAGCGGGAGAGGACCGAGAAGACCCTGGTCGACCTCGCCCGCAACGCCGGTATGTCCGAGCTCGCCCAAGGATGCCAACGGCTCCGCGACACCCTCGACCCCGACGGCGCCGAACCCCGCGACACCCCTGAACCGGCACGGTCGATGCGGTGGCACACCCGCAAAGACGGCTCCGTCAAATTCGACGGCTACCTCGACCCGATCTCCGGGGCGAAGACCCTTGCCTTGCTGGAGCCGCTCGCGAAGTCCCGCAAGGATGATCCGAGTGATAATCCTTTGGTGCGCGGGCAGGCTGAGCGCAACGGGGACGCGTTCATGGAAATGGTCACCCTCGCCGCCAGCCACCCCGACTCCCCCAACCGCAGCGGCACCCGCGCGGACCTCATCGTCACCATCACCCTGAACGACCTCAAAGCGAAGCTCGGCAAGGCTTGCCTGGACATGGTCACCGACATCACCGCCAGCGAAGCCCGCATCCTCGCCTGCGACTGCAAAATCATCCCCGCCATCCTCGACGGTGAGGGACAGCCCCTGGAAATGGGACGAGCCAAACGCCTGGTCACCGAAGCGATCCGATACATGCTCGCCATCCGTGACTGCGGATGCGCCTTCCCCGGATGTACCCGCAAGCCGAGACACTGCGAAGCGCACCACGTGCTGCCGTGGCACGCCGGTGGCAAGACAGACCTGGGTAACCTCGTGCTGCTATGCGGCTACCACCACCGCCTGCTGCACAACAGCGACTGGACACTCCGCATGGTCAACGGCATGCCCGAGTTCACCCCACCAGCATTCCTCGACCCCTGGCGAAAACCCAGAACCAACACCATCCACACCGCCCAACCCCGCGCCGCCTAACCGGAACCCCGCCACACCAGCGGGGCACCCCGGCAGCACCAGCGGACGGTCGTCCCGACAGGGGGCGCCCCTGCGGGAACACTCGCTCGCCCAATACCCCGCCACCACTGTATTCGCGGCCCGGCGATCGATCCATTGTGTCCACAATGGACCAGCAACTCCCTGCCACCACACTTCCCGCCTCGCCCTCGACTCCCCAGCACCGGAGGGCTACGGGACGCTGCCCGCCTACCGATGCCAGCCGGGTACGGCAACCACGGCGACCACCTTGTCCGGTCCGTGGGGAACCCTCACCGCGCCCACCGAACACGCGAGCCGAGACTCGCGGGAGCACCGCCATCCCCGGAACAGTCCATTCAGGACAGCAAGGTGTCCAGTTTCGCGCGGACCCGGTCGAGGTCCTCGCTGTACTTCAGGACCGCGCCCAGGGTGCGGGCGGCCGTTTCGGCGTCCAGTTCGTCGCGGCCGAGGGCCAGCAGGGCTTCGGCCCAGTCCAGTGATTCGGCCACTCCGGGCGGCTTGAGCAGTTCCAGCTCCCGCAGGCGGCGGACCGCGCCGGCCACCTGCGACGCGAGCCGGTCGCCGATGCCGGGCAGGCGCCGCCGCAGGATCGCGATCTCGCGCGCGAGGCCGGGGTGTTCGAGCCAGTGGTAGAGGCACCGGCGCTTCAGCGCGTCGTGCACCTCGCGCGTGCGGTTGGAGGTGAGCAGCACCAGCGGCGGCACCTCGGCGCGGACCTCCCCGAACTCGGGGATGGTCACCGCGTACTCGTCGAGCAGTTGCAGCAGGAGCGCTTCGAACTCGTCGTCGGCGCGGTCGATCTCGTCGACGAGCAGCACGCACGGCGCGGTCTTGAGCGCCCTCAGGAGCGGGCGTGCCAGCAGGAACCGTTCGGTGTAGAGCGACTGCTCCGCGACGTCGGCGTCCAGTGCGCCATCGGCCGCCTCCAGCGCGCGCAGGTGCAGGAGCTGGCGCGGGAAGTCCCATTCGTACAGCGCCTGCGCGGCATCGATCCCCTCGTGGCACTGCAACCGGATCAACGGCAGTCCCAAGCCTTCGGACAGCGCGAGCGCGAGCGAGGTCTTTCCGGTACCCGGTTCGCCTTCGCAGAACAGCGGGCGCCGCATGCGCAGGGCGAGGAACGCGGCCGTGGCCACGCCGTCGTCGGCGAGGTAACCGGTGCCGTCGAGCACGGCCGCCAGCTCTTCGGGAGAACCCAGGTCAGTCACAGCATCGAGCGTAGGCGTTCTCGGGGTGCGGCGCTCACAGGTCCGACGGGCGGTCCACGTCCCGGCCGCCGCCGATGTCGGCGCACTCCACCAGCCGCAGGTCGTCCCGGGTGGCGAGCCAGTCGCGGGCGCCGCGGTCCCCGACGGCGGCCGCCGCGATCGACGGCCACCACCGCCTGCCGAACAGCACGGGATGCCCGGGCACACCGTCGAACGCGGCACGGGCGACCACGTCCACAGCGGACAGCCCGGCGAGCCTCGCCACGACCTCGGACCCGACACCGGGCAGGTCGACGAGGTGCACCAGCACCGCGTCGGGCACCGGGTCGAGCTCGGCCAGCGCGGCCAGCCCCGCCCGCAACGACGCGCCCATACCCGATGCCCAGTCCGGCGAGTCCACGACCAGTGCCGGGTCCGGCAGCAGCGCCACCGCGGCCTCGGCTCGCGCGCCGAGCACCACCCGGATCGGATCGCACCCGCCATCGGACAACGCGCGCAGCGAGCGGGTGAGGAACGTTTCACCCTCGAAGTCCACGAGTGCCTTCGGCTTGCCGAACCGGCGGCCCGCACCAGCCGCCAGTAGAAGTCCCGCCGTCCGGTCAGCCATGGTGCGCCCGCACCGGCGACAGCGCGAGATCGGCCTCGATCCGCTGCGCGGCGGCGAGCAGCGGCGGCACCATCTGCTCCCGCGCCACCTCCGGCGAAGTGCGGCTCGCGTGCGTCGACACGTTGACCGCGGCCACCACGGGCCCGCCGCGGTCCCGGATCGGCGCGGCGACCGAGCGCAGCCCTTCCTCCAGTTCCTGGTCGACGATCGCCCAGCCCTGCTCCCGCACCTTCGCCAGCTCGGCGCGCAGCGCGGGCGGCGAGGTCAGGGTGTGCGAGGTCAGCCGGTCGAACTTCGCGGCGTCGAGGTAGGCGTCGAACTCGGCGTCGTCCAGCCCGGCGAGCAGCACATGCCCCATCGAGGTGGCGTACGCGGGAAAGCGGGTGCCCACGTTGATCGTGACGGTCATGATGCGCGACACCGCCACGCGCGCGACGTAGACGATTTCGGTGCCGTCGAGCACGGACATCGAACTCGATTCGCCCACCTCGGACGAGAGCCGTTCGAGATGCGGCTGCGCCACCTCGGGCAGGGTCATGCTGGACAGGAACGAGTACCCCAGCTCCAGTACGCGGGCGGTGAGCGAGAAGTACTTGCCGTCGGTGCGCACGTACCCGAGGTCGACCAGGGTGAGCAGGAACCGGCGCGCGGCCGCCCTGGTCAGCCCGGTCGAGCGGGCCACGTCGCTGAGCGTCAGGTGCGGGGCCTCGGCGTCGAACGCCCTGATCACCGCTAGACCGCGTTCGAGCGACTGCACGTGGTGCGCACCCCGCACCGACTGGCCAGGCTCGTCCATTCGTCGACCTTAACCGGCTGGTTCGTCCTCCCCCAGCTCGGCGAGGGTGTGTTGCGCCACGGCGAACGCCTTGTTCGCGGCGGGGACGCCCGCGTAGACACCGGTGTGCAGCAGCACCTCGCCGATCTCGGCCGGGGTGAGTCCATTGTGGATCGCCGCGCGCACGTGCATGGCCAGCTCGTCGTGGCAGTGCAGCGCGGTGAGCAGCGCGAGCGTGAGACAGCTCCTGGTGCGCCGGTCGAGGCCGTCGCGCGTCCACACCGAGCCCCACGCGGCGGTGGTGATGTAGTCCTGGAACGGCGCGGTGAACTCGGTCGTCTTCGCCATCGCCGCGTCGACGTGCTCGTCGCCGAGCACCTCGCGGCGCACCCGCATCCCGTCTTCGTAGCTGCCCATCACGCTCCCACCCGGTCCAGGATCAGTGCCGTGAACCGCTCGTGCTGCTCGTAACTGCCCAGGTGCGCGGCCCCTTCGACGATTTCGAAGCGCGCGCCGGGAATCCCGTCGGCGATCAGCTCGCCGTGCTCCGGCGGCGTTGCCGGATCCTCCGCGCCGGAGATCACCAGCGTCGGCACCCCGATCCGCGGCAGGTCGCCGACGAGGTCCATGTGCTCGATCGCCGCGCAGCACGCGGCGTAGCCGGCGGCGGAGGTGCCGACGACCATCGCGCGCAGTGCCGCCACCGTGCCCGGGTTCTCCGCCGCGCAGGACGGTGTGAGCCAGCGCCCGACGGCGGCGTCCGCGATCGCACCGGTGCCCTCGGCGAGAACGGTCGCCGCGCGTTCGGCCCATCGCTCCGGCGGCCCCAGCTTCGCCGAGGTGCAGCACAGCGTCAGGCTCGCGATCCGGTCCGGCCGGTGGGCGCCGAGCCACATGCCCGCCATTCCGCCGAGCGACAACCCGACCAGGTGCGCCTTCGCCACCCCGAGCTCGTCGAACAGGCCGAGCAGGCTCTCCGCGACGTCGGCGACCGAACACGGCCCCGGTGGCACCGGCGACTTCCCGTGCCCGGGATGATCGGGCCGGATCACCCGGAAACCGCGCTCCGCCAACGGTTTCACCTGCGGGTCCCACATCCGGTGGTCGCTGCCGATCGACCCGCTCAGCACCACCGGGACACCGTCGGACGGCCCGTCCTCGACGTAGTGAAGGCTCACACGCCCACCTCTCTCACAGGTCGAAGAAGACCGTCTCGCCGTCACCCTGCAACCGCACGTCGAAGCGGTACCCGTCCTCGGTCCGCTTCGCGATCAGGGTGGCCCTCCGCTCGGCGGGCACCACGGCGAGCACGGGGTCGCCGTCATTGTCCAGATCCTCGAAGTAGACGCGCGTGACCACCCGGCTCAGCAGCCCGCGCGCCAGCACCGACACGTCGATATGCGGCGCCTGACCGGGCAGCGCGCCGGGCACGACCGTGCGGATGCCGTACGCGCCGTGCTCGTCGGTGGGGCACCGGCCGAAGCCGCGGAAGTCCCGCGACCGCGCGTCACGCGGATCGTCGGGGTGGTCGAACCGCCCTTCGGCGTCCGCCTGCCAGGTTTCCACGAGGGCGTCCGGCACCGGTTCACCCTCGCCGTCGAACACCGTGCCGCGGATCCAGACGGCGCCGGGCTCGTCGATCGCGACGACGTCCGGCCCGTCCTCCCACGGCAGCCCGATCGACAGGAACGGCCCCACGGTCTGCGAAGGAGTGCTCATTCGTCGTCGTCCTCTTCTTCTTCGAAGACCGAAGCCTCGCGCCCGCGCAGGACGATGTCGAACTGGAAGGCCAGCGCCCAGTGCTCCTCGGTGCGGTCGAGGTCGAACCGCGAGATCATCCGCTGCCGCGCCTTCTCGTCCGGTACCGAGTTGAAGATCGGGTCCTGCGCGAACAGCGGATCGTCGGGGAAGTACATCTGCGTCACCAGCCGCTGGGTGAACGCGGTGCCGAACACGGAGAAGTGGATGTGCGCCGGACGCCACGCGTTGTCGTGGTTCTTCCACGGGTAGGCGCCCGGCTTGATGGTGGTGAACTCGTAGCGGCCGTCGTCGTCGGTGAGCGTGCGGCCGACCCCGTCGAAGTTCGGGTCGAGCGGCGCGGGCCACCGGTCACCGATGTGCCGGTACCGGCCGCCCGCGTTCGCCTGCCAGATCTCGACCAGCGAGTTCCGCACCGGACGGCCGTCGCCGTCGAGCAGCCGCCCGGTGACGATGATCCGCTGCCCCTGCGGTTCGCCGTCGCGCCCGCGGGTCAGGTCGTTGTCGTGCTCGCCGAGCCTGCCCGGTCCCAGCAGCGGGCCGGTGACCTCGGTGAGCCGCTGCGGCATCAGCACGAGCGGCTGCTTCGGGTGCCGCAGCCGCGTGGAGCGGTAGTCCGGCGAATCGAGCGGCGGGTGGGTGCCGTCGGGATCGCGCCGGTACTTCGGCAGCGCGAGCCGCTGCGGCGCCGGTGTCACCATCGCTTGTCCTCCCTGCGCTTTCCGAGTGGCTTTTGTCTTCCGTAAGCGGCGGAGCCGCTAGCGTGGGTCGTCAGCCCGCACCGCCGAGCAAACCGGCCACTGGCGAACACTCCCTAGGCTTCCAGTACTACGGCCAGGCCCTGGCCGACGCCGATGCAGATCGCGGCGAGGCCCCAGCCGCCGCCTCGGCGGCGCAGTTCGTGGGCGAGCGTGCCGAGCACGCGCCCGCCGGAGGCGCCGAGCGGGTGGCCGATCGCGATCGCGCCGCCGTTGACGTTCACGATCGCGGGGTCCAGGTCCGGCCAGTCGGCGAGGCAGGCCAGCGACTGCGCGGCGAAGGCCTCGTTCAGCTCGACCGCGGCGAGGTCACCCCAGCCGATCCCGGCCCGCTTCAGGGCGATCTCGGCGGCCTTGACCGGTCCGATGCCGAAGACGTCGGGGTCGACGCCCGCTGCGCCGCGTCCGGCGATCCTCGCCAGCGGTTCCGCGCCGAGCCGCTTCGCCGCGGTTTCGCCGCCGAGCAGTACCGCGGAGGCGCCGTCGTTGAGCGGCGAGGAGTTCCCCGCCGTGACTGTCCCTTGTGGACGGAAGGCCGGTTTCAGCTTGCCGAGCTTGGCCAGGTCGGAATCGGGGCGGATGCCCTCGTCCCGCTGGAGGTCGACGCCGTCGACCGGGACCACGTGCGAGTCGTAGAACCCGTCGTCCCAGGCCTTCGCGGCGTTGAGGTGGCTGCGCAGCGCGAACGCGTCCTGGCTTTCCCTGCCGATGCCGTACGAGTCGGCGAGCATCTCGGTGGACTCGCCGAGCGAAACCGTCCAGCGCTCCGGCATGGCCGGGTTGACCATGCGCCAGCCCAGCGTCGTCGAGTGCATCGTCTCGTGGCCGTTCGGGAACGCGCGCTCCGGCTTGAGCAGCACCCACGGCGCCCTGCTCATCGACTCGACACCACCCGCGACGACCAGTGCCGCGTCGCCGACCTCGATGGCCCTGCTCGCCTGCACCGCGGCTTCCAGGCCGGACCCGCACAGCCGGTTCACCGTGGCGCCCGGCACCGATGTCGGCCAGCCTGCCAGCAACGCCGCCATCCTGGCCACGTTCCGGTTGTCCTCGCCGGCGGCGTTCGCGTCGCCGAGCAGCACTTCGTCCACTTCGGACGGATCGAACCCGGTCCGGGTGGCCAGCGCCCGCAGCACGCCCGCCGCGAGGTCGTCGGGACGCACCTTCGCCAGCGCGCCGCCGTACCGCCCGAACGGCGTGCGGACCGCGTCCAAAACGTAAGCAGTGCTCATTCGCCCGCCTTCTTCAGCTCGCGCAACAAGGTCAGTTCCTCCTCCGTCGGCGCCGGCGTGGCCTTGACGTCGTCGGCGACCTTCAGCCGCCATCCCGTCGCCCGCACGACGTCCTCGATCCCGACACCGGGGTGCACCTCGGTCAGCACCAGTTCACCGGTCTCCGGATCGGGGCGCAACAGGCCGAGGTCGGTGACCACGAGCGTGGGCCCGGCACCGGGAAGCCCGAGCCGCTCCCGGTCGCCCCTGCCCGAACCGTGGCCGAACGAGGTCACGAAGTCGACGCGCTCGACGAACGCGCGGGCGCTCTGCCGCAGCACCACGAACACCTCGCGGCACGAAGCGGCGATCTCCGGCGCGCCGCCGGCTCCCGGCAGCCGCACCTTGGGGTCGCGGTAGTCCGCGCCGATCACGGTGGTGTTGATGTTGCCGAACCGGTCGAGCTGCGCGGCGCCGAGGAAGCCGACATCGATCCGGCCCGGCTGCAGCCAGTAGTTGAACACCTCGGGCACGCTCACCACCGCGTCCGCGGTGTCCGCCAGCTCACCGTCCCCGATGGACAGTGGCAGCCGCGTTGGCTTCGCCCCGAGGCACCCCGACTCGTACACGAGCGTCAGGTTCGGCGCGTGCGTCCGGCGGGCGAGGTTCGCCGCGGTGCTGGGCAGGCCGATGCCGACGAAGCACGTCATGCCGTCCCCGAGCGCGCGCGCCGCGGCAACGCTCATCATCTCGTCGGCGCTGTAGTCAGTACCGTTCATGCCCGCACTCCCGCCAGCCACTTCGTGAACTCCTCGCGGTCACGGCCGATCGCGTCCCATGCCTGGTACGCCGCGTTGTCCCGCTCGTAGTAGCCGGCCGCGTACGAAGGGCGCGCGCCGGAGGGCACCTCGGCGACCGCGGTGACCGCCCACGACGGCAGCACCACCGCGCCGGGTTTCGGCTCCAGCTCGTCGACGATCTCCTCGACCGTCACGAGGCTGCGCTTCGCCGCGAGCACCGCTTCCTTCTGCACACCGGTGATACCCCACATCTGCACGGTGCCCGCCCGGTCCGCGCGCTGCGCGTGGACGATCGTGACGTCCGGGTTGAGCGCGGGCACCGCGGTCAACCGCTCACCGGTGAACGGGCAGGTGATCGGCTTGATGGTCTCGGTCTGCGCGGGCAGGTCGGTGCCGGTGTAGCCGCGCAGCACGGCGAACGGCAGACCGGATGCCCCCGCCACGTACCGGTTCGCCATCCCGGCGTGGCTGTGCTCCTCGATCTCCAGCGGCACCGGCCACGCGTGCTGCACCGCGTCGCGGAACCGGTGCAGCGAGCCGACCCCGGGGTTGCCGCCCCACGAGAACACCAGCTTCCGCGCGCAGCCGGCGCCGATGAGCTGGTCGTAGACGATGTCGGGGGTCATCCGGACCAGGGTCAGGTCCCGGCGGCGCTGCCGGATGATCTCCTGCCCCGCCGCCACCGGGATGAGATGCGTGAACCCCTCCAGCGCGACGGCGTCCCCGTCGTGCACCAGCTCGCCGATCGCGTCGGCGAGGGACAGGACCTTGGCCATCCGCCGCTCCGTTCAGATCCCCGTGCGCTTTTAGTGCCTGGGTGTTTTTTGCTCGCCACCAAGCGTTCGCATGACGCACACTAGTTACACATCCGAACTTACCACGGGCACGCGAAAACAGGGACCCGCACACCGTTCGCCGCACTGGCCCGCGCGGCACCGCCGCGGTTACGGTTGCCGGGTGCACGATTCCCCGATCATCGCGGTGACCAGGCGAGTTCCCGAAGCGGCACTGGAGGTCCTGCGGACGGCGGGCGCGGTCTCGCTCTCCGAGGCCGACCGGCCGCTCACCCCGGACGAACTCCGGGAACAGGCGGCGGGCGCGACGGCGATCGTGAGCATGCTCCACGACCGCATCGACGGCGCGGTGGCCGACGCGGCGGGCCCCTCGCTCCGGGTGGTGGCGAACGTCGCCGTCGGCTACGACAACATCGACGTGGCCGCGCTCGCCGAACGCGGCGTCACGGTGACGAACACCCCAGGCGTGCTCACCGAAGCGACCGCCGACCTCACCTTCGCACTGCTGCTCGCGGTGACGCGGCGCATCGGGGAGGGCGAGCGGCTGCTGCGCGCGAAGCGGCCGTGGTCGTTCCACCTCGGCTTCATGCTCGGCGCCGGGCTGCAGGGCAGGACGCTCGGCATCGTCGGCCTCGGCCAGATCGGGCAGGCGGTGGCACGGCGCGCCAAGGCGTTCGGCATGGAGATCGTCTACTCGGGACGGTCCAAAGCGGACGATCGCGTCGAGGCGGAACTCGGCGCGCGCCGGGCCGGGTTCGACGAGCTGCTGGCGATCTCGGACGTGGTGTCCCTGCACTGCCCGCTGACGCCGGAGACGCGGCACCTGATCGACGCGGACGCGTTGCGCGCGATGAAGCCCTCCGCCTATCTCGTCAACACGACCAGGGGCCCGGTCGTCCACGAGGCGGCGCTCGCGGAAGCGTTGGCGCACAAGCAGATCGCGGGTGCGGCGCTCGACGTGTTCGAGCACGAGCCCGAGGTCGAACCGGGCCTGCTCGATCTCGACACGGTCGTGCTCGCACCGCACCTGGGTTCGGCCACCGTCGAGACGCGCACCGAAATGGCCGTGCTGGCGGCGGAGAACGTCGCCGCCGTGCTGCGGGGCGACCCGGCGCGCACACCGGTCGCCCCGCGCTCCTGACGGCTATGACGGCGCGGCTGCCGCCATAGCCGTCAGGGAAGTCACGCCTGGACGGGTGGCTCCTGCTCCGGCTGCGGCATCACCGCGAAGTTCAGCTGCCCCTGGTCGTCCTGCTGGACGTCGAGCACCTTGTCGTCGAGGAATGCCGCGGCCTGCGGCTCGAGGAACACCTTGGCACCGGCCTCGGTGCCCAGTACCTGGTCACCGTCCTCGGGTTGCGGTGCCATGGACAGCGCGAGCTGGGCGCCCGCTTCTTCCTGGCTCTGCACGGCGAAGCGCAAACCAGCGGCGTCGTCCCCGCCTTGCTGGGCGGTCAACGCACTGATCGCCTCCGCGGCGGCGTCAGTCATGGCGAGCATGGTGGGCCTTCCCTTCGTTCGCGATTCTGCGCTTCCGAGCCACCGTAGGGGCTCCGCGCGCGGCGTGCGCGCTGGGCGGCGACCGCACGGGTCCGCACGGTGGGACGCGACATGGTCGCGGCACTGGGCACAGCTCCGCGAGGGACAGCGCCGACTCGGAGAATGGCCTGGGTCACACCGGCGCCGACGTGGTTAAGCTGACCGAGGGCCGGGGAGAGTGAGAGGGACGCCGTGACCGTCAACAACCGCGAAGAGCGCGCCGAGATCGGGCCCGCCCTGCTGGAGCGGCTGCTTCGGCAGGTGGAGCGCACCGTGCCCGGCTTCCTCGGCGCATCGCTCAACGCCACCGCGCCCGATGGCCGCAGGCTCGCCGCCATCGGGCTCGGCGCGGAACTCGACGCGCTGCAAAAGGAAACCGGCGAGGGGCCCACCCTGTACGCCGCGGCCGAACAGGAGGCCGTCACCTCCGACGACGTCACGGCGGACGACCGCTGGCCGACGCTGGCCGGAAAGGTGGCCGGCCGCGAAGGCACGCTCGCGGTCGTCTCGGTGGCCGGGAGCTGGGACGACGAGGGGCCCATCGTGCTCACCCTCTACCTCGACCACCCGCCGGCCCCGGACGACCTCCGCCGCGTCGAAGAGATCGAGCCGGTGCTCGCGATGTCCGCCGCGCTCGTCGACTACTGCGCCGACGAAACGCTGCGCGGCGACCAGCTGCTGAAGATGGTGGAGAACCGCCGCGTCATCGAACAGGCCAAGGGCATGATCATGGCGGTCCGCCAGTGTGACGCGGGCACCGCGTTCAGCTCGCTCATCGCCGCGAGCCAGCACTTCAACGTCAAGCTCCGCGATCTCGCGGTCGCCGCCGTGGAGCACGTCGGGCAGGCACCGGCCGAGGCCGAGCCGGAAGAGGTCCTCGGCTACGGCCACGACCACGCGCCCGCGAGCGACGCCGCACGGCGCGCCGCCGAACTCATGTGGGCCGCACTGCGCTCCTGAGGCGCCGGACGCCTAGCGTGCCGTCCTGATGTAGTCGGCTATCGAACCGCCCGCCACGTCGGCGTTCTCGCCGTGGTAGCCGTCGGCAGAGCGGCGCGCGGGCCGCTCGTCCGGCGCCACCGGCTCGTCATCGGCCGGAGCGTCCTCAATGGACTGATCGAGCCGGTCGGCGGGCGTGGCCGCGATCGGCCGCTCCGGCACCGGGTCCGGCTGGACGTCCGCGCGCTCCTCGGCGAGCCGCTCTTCGATCGGTTCGCCTTCCCGCTGCTCGCGGGAGGTCATGCCGTGGCGGTCCACCGCGCTCCAGTGCTCCGGGGGCTCCACGCCCTCTTCGAGCGGATCGACGCGCAAGCTGTCCTCGTCGAGGCCTTCGCTGCTGCTCAGCGCCGCCGGATCGGTCTCGGGGTTCTCGGTCATCGGATCCTCCGTTTCGCCGGGCTCTGGGGTCCGGTGGTACCCCGGGCGCCGCCGTCCGAAACGCGGCGCGAGGCGTACGCTGGAGGCGGCTCGGTGCCCCCTCTCCAGGGGAGACGCAGATCACCTCACCTGCGAAGACACTGTTCTTCACAAATTTGTGAAAAGTATGTAGCGTTAGTGGCATGACCACCGTCAGGTGGGTGGGCGACCACCTTCCGCACCGGCAGGAGCCGGGACCCCGGCGCCGCCACCACCGGCTCGGCGAGCACCTGGTGCTCTACGTCGTCGCCGGCGGCGTGACCACGGCGATGCAGGCCGGCCTCTTCCTGCTCCTGCGGCCGTGGCTCGATTCGGTGCTCGCCAACCTCGCCGCGATCGCGGTGACCACCGTGGTGAACACCGAGTTCCACCGCAGGGTCACCTTCGCCGACAGCGAGAGCACCGCGAGCAGGCGCCGCGTCCAGTCAGTGCTGACCTTCGCCTTCTACGCCGGGTACGGGTCGGTGGTGCTCGCGATCCTGGAGGCGCTCGTCGACGCACCGTCGGCGAATCTCGAAGCTGTCGTACTCGCCGTCGCGAGCACGCTCGGCGGGCTCGCCCGGTTCGTGTTGCTCCGCTGGTGGGTGTTCACCCGCCACACTCCGCGCACCTGAGCGCGGACACTCGGTCACTTCCCGGCCAGTCGAGCGCGGGAACACCTCGGTTATGTGTCGTCTTCATCGCGATCTGGCGGGTTCCAGCGCCCGAATGGGCTATCTCTAGTTGAAATCTGGACTGCCTCTCCGTCTCGCCTTACGATTACGCAGCGTCGCTACGGCGCCGGGTTATTCCCGCACCTTCGGAGTAATCGCTGACCGTACGTTACCGATTGTCCACCTTCGACAGCGACCAGTCGGGGAGTCGCGGGAGCCGACCATGACAGCAGTCCGAGCGCGGACCAGTTCCGCCGAACCCACCGAAGCCGGCAGCGTCGACCTCCCGCTGCCGGGTTTCACCCAGCCCGCCACCCACCCCCGCGCGGGCCAGCGGCTGACCAAGGAACAACTGGACCCGCTCGTCGAGGACGCCGCCGCCGAGAACCCCGGTGCCGTCCAGGCCCTGCTGGCGCTCATCCGCCCCATGGTGGCCAGGTACTGCCGCGCCAGGATGGGCGGCCGGGACCTGTCGTACCTCTCCGCCGACGACGTCGCGCAGGAGGTGTGCCTCGCCGTGCTGAAGGCGCTGCCGACCTACCAGGACCGCGGCGGCTCCTTCCTCTACCTGGTGCACGCGATCGCGGCGAACAAGGTCGCCGACGCCTACCGCCTCGTTTCGCGGGACCGGTCCGATCCCGTCCCCGAACTGCCCGAGCACCCGCTCGCGGACAACGAGCCGGAAACGCGCGCGCTGCGCACCGATCTCGGCGCGCGGCTCAACCGGCTGCTCGGCCAGCTTCCCCAGACCCAGCAAGAAATCCTCGCGCTGCGCATCGCCGTCGGGCTTTCCGCCGTCGAGACCGCCGAGGCGCTCGGCATCTCCCCCGGCAATGTCAGGGTCACCCAGCACCGCGCACTCGCCAGGCTGCGGACGATGGTCCACGGCAACGAAGACTTCTGACCCGCTAGAGTTGTCCCGAACGCGGTTGAGCAACCAGCCGCAGCGCGCCAGTGCCACCACAGCCGCCACACGGCTCACCGGCACTGGCGTTCGCGCGAAGCGAGACGCTGCGTGCTGCGCCCCGCGGCCCCTCCCCACGGCCGATCATCCCGGTCGCCGCTCCCCGCGCTCTCGCCGCGCGCTGTGGCCGTTGACGACGCGACCGAGGGAGCAGGAGTTGGGGTCTTACGCCCGGACCGAGCACGACGAGATCGAGCTGCGGCTCACCGATCTCCAGGACGAGCTCGATGGGCTACGGCGCGCGCTGCGCACGCGCGCGACGATCGAACAGGCGATGGGCGTGCTCATCGTCGCGCAGCACTGCACGCCGCAGCAGGCGTTCCGTTCACTGGTGCGGCTTTCCCAGCAGCACAACATCAAGCTCCACCGGGTCGCCCAGGTGCTGGTGCGGCTGGCGGCCAGGGTGGAGACCGGGCAGCTCGAACCGTTGCTGAGCCGCGCGGCGGCGAATTCGGCGGTGCTGGAGCCGGAAAGCGCCGCCGGGGCCGAAACCGAGTTCGAGTGGCCGGACGACGAACTGATCGAGATCGCGAAGGCACTGGTCCAGGCCACCGAGCCGGGTGCGGCCGGGCGGGCGCAGGCCGCACTGCACCGCCTGCTCGTCGGCCGCGGCTGGATCCCGCCCTACGAGGTCCTCGCCGAACTGAACGAGGACTAGCTACACGGCTTCGGGTAAGTGGCGCCTGCGGGTTATGGCGTCCTTGCGCTCGGTTTCGTCGAGGCCGCCCCACACGCCGAACGGCTCTTCGACGGTCAACGCGTGGTGGCGGCATTCCACGATCACCGGGCAGGACCGGCAGATCTGCTTCGCCCTGGCGACCCGGTCGGACCTGGCGAACCCGCGTTCCCCGTCGGGATGGAAGAACACCGCGCTGTCGAGATTGCGGCAGTTGCCGTGCCGCTGCCACTCCCAGGTCTCCGCCACCGGGGTCGGCAGTCGTGACGTGTCCGCCATGGCCTGATCACCTCCGCAAACTGTGCTGGTAGATACCGAACCGACCAAAAGCAAGCGCCTACGCGCGTCAAGCCGTGTTCTCCGTCAGCTTGCTTCCGGTCTCCTCGGTATGCGCTCAGGTGCAGGGAGTACCCCGTTCAAACCCCGGCTACACGCCCAAGCCGTACACCCGTTCGGCCGAATGGCGGAACACCTCGGCGCGTTCGGCGCCGGACAGCGGGCCGGTCAGCGACAGGGCCGCGTCGAGGACGACGGGATAGGCCGCGGCCAGTTCGCACACCGGCCAGTCCGATCCGAACAGCAGCCTGCGCGGGCCGAACGCGTCGAGGATGTGCTCGGCGTGGCGGCGGAGGTGCCCGGCGCGCCACTGCGACCAGTCGGCCTCGGTGACGAGCCCGGAGAGCTTGCACGACACGTTCTCCCGTTCGGCGAGCGCGGCCAGCGCGCCCGCCCACGGTTCCCACGGGCCGTCCGCGATCGGCGGTTTCGCGGCGTGGTCGAGCACGAAACGCAGGCCGGGCAAGGCATCCGCGGCCGCCGCGGCGGCGGGTAGCTGGTCGATCCGCACCAGCAGGTCGTAGGCGAGACCGGCGTCGGCGAGCGCGGAAAGGCCACGGCGCACGTCGTCGCGGCCGAGCCAGTCCGCGTCCGGTTCGCCCTCGACCTGGTGGCGGACGCCGACCAGCGGGCCCGCCCCGGTCAGTTCCGCGAGCCGGTCGGCCACCGAAGGCGAGGTGAGGTCGACCCAGCCGACGACCCCCGCGATCAGGGGTTCGCCCGCCGCGATCGCGAGGAACTCGTCGGTCTCGGCGTCGGAGGGGACCGTCTGCACGAGCACGGTCGAGGTGATCCCGTCGGCCGCGGCCAGCGCTTTCAGGTCGTCCACTGTGTACGCGCGGCGGATCGGGTCCATCGCCTCGCCGGTCATCCACGGGTACTCCCGCCGCGCCGGGTCCCACAGGTGGTGGTGCGCGTCGATCATGCGGCCGTCCTCACCGGGGTGTCCGGGCGCAGGAGCCCGGCGTCGATCAGTTCGTACCACAGCCCGGGCGGCACCGGCCGCCGCGCGCGGGCCACGTTCGCGGCCACCTGCGCCGGCGACTGCGAGCCGACCACGACGCTCGCCACGGCCGGGTGCGCCGCGGGCAGCGCCATCGCGACCTGCGGCAGCTCCGCGCCGTGCCGTCGGCAGACCGCCGCGATCCGCGCCGCCTTCTCGGCCAGTTCCGGTGGCGCGTCGGCGTAGTCGTACTTGGTGCCGGGCTCCGGCGTCGCGAGGATGCCGCCGTTGAACACGCCAGCCGCCATCACCGCCACCCCGCGCTCCGCGCACAGCGGCAGCAGTTCGTCGAGCGCGGGCTGGTTCAGGAGCGTGTAGCGGCCGGCGACCATCACGGCGTCGACGTCACCGCGGCGGACGAACTCCGCCAGCATCGGGGCCTGGTTCATGCCGATCCCGACCGCGCCGATCACCCCCTGCTCGCGCAGGGCGACCAGCGCGGGCACGGCACCGGTGACGGCGTCGTCGAAGTGGTCGTCGGGATCGTGCACGTAGACGAGGTCGACGCGGTCGAGGCCGAGCCTGGCCAAGCTCTCGTCGAGGGATCGCCGCACGCCGTCGGCGCTGAAGTCCCATCGGCGCCGCGAGGTCGCCGGGACGTCGAACCCGGCTTCGTCGCGCCGGGAAGCGCCGCCGGGATTCGGTTCGAGCAGCCTGCCGACCTTCGTCGACAGCGCGTATTCGGCGCGGGGACGCCCGGCCAGCGCGGCGCCGAGCCGCCGTTCGGACAGCCCGAGCCCGTAGTGGGGTGCGGTGTCGAAGTACCGGATCCCGTCGTCCCACGCTCGTGCCACGGTCGCGGCCGCGTTCTCGCCGGACATCGCGCGGTAGAGGTTGCCGAGCTGCGCGCAGCCCAGGCCCAACGGCGTGACGGCCACTTTCACGGCAGCTCCCACACGAGGGAAAGCCCGGAATCGGTGCCCGAGTAGTCGTCCTCGACGTCGAGCAGCTCCGCCATCCGCGCCTGCCACGGCACGTTCGCCGGATGCCCGGCCAGCGCGCGCCGCATCGCGGGGTAGTCGTCCACTTCGAGGACGTGGAACAGATCGAGCCCGTCGCGCCAGATCCGCCACGACCGCACGCCCGACTCGCGCAGAGCCGCGTCGAGCTCACCGGGGATGACGGCGTGCACGCGTTCGTATTCCGCCTCTTTGCCGGGTTTCACCCGGGTATGCAGGGCCACTCGGTGGGTCATGACACCTCGACTTTCACATCCGTGGCAATCTGGACGAGCAAACATCGGAGGTCTGCCGGAGAGGAAGGTGCCATGCCGGTCACCGACGTCGCGATCGACAAGATCAAGGACATGATCATCTCGGGCGAGCTGGCACCGGGCGACCGGCTGCCGAAGGAGGCCGAGCTCGCCGAGCGCCTCGGCCTGTCCCGCAGCTCGCTGCGCGAGGCCGTCAAGGCGCTGTGCCTGATCAGGGTCCTCGACGTGCGCCAGGGCGACGGCACGTACGTCACCAGCCTCGAACCGAAGCTGCTGCTCGACGCGATGACGTTCGTGGTGGACTTCCACCGCGACGACACCGTGCTCGACTTCCTCTCGGTGCGCCGCATCTTGGAGCCCGCCGCCACCGCGCTCGCCGCGCTGCACATGGACTCCGACGGCATCGCCGAGCTGCGGACGCTCCTCGACGAGCTGGAGGACGCGCCGACGGTGGAAGCGCTGGTGGCCAACGACCTCGCCTTCCACCGCCGCATCGCGGACGGCTCCGGCAACCCGGTGCTGTGCTCGCTGCTCGACAGCCTGTCCGGCCCGACCACGCGCGCGCGGGTCTGGCGCGGCCTCACCCAGGAGGGCGCGGTGGCGAAGACCCGCGAGCAGCACACGGCCATCTACGAGGCGATCGCCGCGCGGGAGCCGGAGCTGGCCCGGTCGTGGGCCACCGTGCACGTCGCCGGGGTCGAGCAGTGGCTGCGCAACGCGCTGGGGACCGCCGACCCGGAAGAAGCGGACTGACCGGTCATGTCTGGGGCTTCCCGCCCGCGAACCGGGAGATCATCAGCGCGATGAGGATGATGCCGCCGTAGATCGCCTGGATCCAGAACGCGGGCACCTGCGCGAGGTTCAGCATGTTCTGCACGACACCGAGCAGCAGCACGCCGGTGAGCGCGCCGAACATGGTCCCCCGGCCGCCGTCGAGCGAGATGCCGCCGATCACCGCCGCCGCGAACACGGTGAAGATCATCCCGTTGCCCTGGTTGGCGTTGAGCGCGCCGACGTACCCGGTGAGCACCAGCCCGCCGAGCGCGGCGAGCACGCCGGCCACCACGAACACCAGCCAGGTGATCTTGTCGACCCTGATCCCGGCCGCGCGCGCCGCCTCGCGGTTGCCGCCGATCGCGTAGAGCGCGCGCCCGACGCGGTGGTAGCGCAGCACGAGCCCGGTGATCAGGTAGGCCAGCGCGGCGAGCCACACCGACATCGGCAGCCCGGCGAAGGTCGACGTGGCGAGCGCGAAGAACGCGTCCGGCATGTCGAACAGCGTCTTGCCGTTGGTCGCGCCGATCAGCACGCCGCGCAGCACGGTCAGCATCGCCAGCGTCACGATGAACGCGTTGAGCTGCAGCTTGACGATCAGGAACCCGTTGAACGCCCCGATCAGCGCGCCGACGACGAGGATGCCGAGCAGCCCGATGACGGTCGGGAACTCGGTGCCGAACCCCGCCGACGCCGCCGGGATCACCAGCAGCGCGCCGAGTGCGGGCGCGATGCCCACGGTGGACTCCAGCGACAGGTCGAACTTCCCGGTGATCAGCACCAGCGACTCGCCGAGCACGATCAGCGCCAGCGCCGCCGACGAGCCGAGGATGCTGACGATGTTGTCGACGCTGAGGAAGCTGTCGTTGACCAGCCCGCCGATGACCACCAGCACGACGAGCGCGGGCAGCAGCGCGACATCGCGGATCCAGCCCGCCCTGCTCTTCTTCGCGGGCGCCTTCGGGACCGCTTTCGGCGCGGCCATCGTCTCCGTGGTCTCAGACATCCAGTTCGACTCCTTCGATATCGGCCACGAGATCGCCGTCGGCCCAGCCCGCGTCGTGCTCGCCGACGACCCGGCCGCCGCGCAGTACCAGCACCCGGTCGGCGAGGCGGAGGTCGTCCAGCTCGTCGCTGACGATCAGCACCGCCTTGCCGTCGGCGCGCACCCTGTCCACCACCGCGAGCAGGGCCCCCTTCGACTTCACGTCAACGCCCGCGGTGGGGTTGATCAGCACCACCACCCCGGGATCGCGCGCGAGCGCCCGCGCCAGCACCACCTTCTGCTGGTTCCCGCCGGACAGATCGGACACCGCCTGGTCCGGCCCGGCGGCCACGATGTCGTATTCGGACAGTGCGGTGCGCGCGGTGCGGGTGCGCGCGCCCGGCGCGGCGATCCCGCCCGGCCCGAGCCGGTCGAGCACGGTCATCGTCGCGTTGTCCGCTATGGACAGTCCGAGCACGAGGCCCTGGTGGTGGCGATCCCTCGGCACGCAGCCGATCCCCGCCTCCAGCGCGGCGGGCACGTCACCGGTCTTCAACGGCCTTCCGGCCACGGTGATCCGCCCCGCGGCCGGGGCGCGCAGGCCGTACACGGTTTCGGCCACCTGGTGCTTGCCGCTGGCGTTGCTGCCCGCGAGCCCGAGGACTTCGCCGCGCCGCACCGAGAACGTCACGTCGTCGAACTCGTCGCCGGAGAGGCCGTCGACCACCAGTGCTTCGTCCACATCGGACGCCAGCGCCTCGCGCGCGGCCGCGTCGGCGACGGTCAGCCCGCCCCGCTCGCCGGTCATCGCGTCGATCAGCTCGGCGTGCGCGATCTCGGCGACCGGTGCGGTCAGCACGTGGCCGGCGTCGCGCAGCACGGTGACCGCCTGGCACACCTCGTACACCTCCCGCAGGTGGTGGGAGATGAACAGGAAGGTCACCCCCGCCGCTTGCATTTCGCGCATACGCGCGAAGAGCCGGTCGATCGCCTGGTGGTCGAGCTGCGCGGTGGGCTCGTCGAGCACGATGAACCGCGCGCCGTAGGACAGCGATCGCGCGATCTCGACGAACTGGCGGTCCTCGACGGACAGCTCACCGGCCGAGGTGTCCACGTCCACCTCGACGCCCCACGAGTCGAGCAACTCGCGCGCCTGCGCGCGCAGGCGCCGCCAGCTGATCGCGAACCGGCCGCCGGACTGGCGGTTGAGGAACAGGTTCTCCGCGACGCTCAGGTGCGGGATCACCGTGGAATGCTGGTAGACGCAGGCCACGTGCCGCCGCCACGCCTCGCGGTCGGCGACCGGCGGCGCCGGCTCGCCGCCGAACTCGATGGTCCCGGTGTCCGGTTTGGACAGTCCGGTGAGGATGGACACCAGGGTGGACTTTCCCGCCCCGTTCCGGCCGACGAGCGCGTGCGACTGGCCGGGCGTCACGGTCAGGCTCACGTCGCGCAGCGCCACCGTGGGGCCGTACCGCTTGCCGACCCGGCTGGCGCTGACCACGGGCGCGCTCATAGGTTGTTGCCCCACAACGCCTTGTCGTCCACATTGGCCCTGGTGATCACCGGCGCGGGGAGCTGGTCCTCCAGGATGCCCGGCCTGCTCTCCACCACGGTGCTGCCGTGGTCGGTGGGGCCGGCCTTGAAGGTCTCCCCCGCCATGGCTTTCTTGATCCAGTAGACGCCGTACTTCGCGTAGTCGTCGGCGGGCTGCGAGACCGTCGCGTCCAGCTCGCCCGCCCTGATCGCGGCCAGTTCCTGCGGGATGCCGTCGTTGCTGAGCAGCACGATGTGCTTCGGGTCGCCAGCAGGGAAGAAGAGGTTCTTGCGGCGCAACGTCTGCAGCGCCGGCGCCAGGTACACCCCGCCAGCCTGCAGGTACACGCCCTTGACGTCGGGGTTCGCGGTCAGCAGGCTTTCCAGGCCCGATGCGGCCTTGTCGGCCTTCCACTCGGCGGGGATCTCGAGCACCTGCACGCCGGGGTAGGACTTCATGCACTCCCGGAACGCCTCGGAGCGCTCGCGGCCGTTGACCGAGGCGAGATCGCCCATGACCTGCACGACCTTGCCCTGCTTGACCTTCTCGCCGATCGCGTCGCACGCCTTCGTGCCGTAGGCCTTGTTGTCGGCGCGCACGACCATCGCGACCTTGCCGCTCTCCGGTGCCACGTCGACCGCCACCACCGGCACGCCCTTGCGCTCGGCCTGGTTCAGCCCGGCCACCACCGCCGCGGAGTCCAGCGGGGTCACCACCATGCCCTTGACGCCCTGGTTGAGCAGCGTGTTCATATCCGTGATGAGCTTGGCGGGGTCGCTGTCCGCGTTCACCGTCGGCAGCGCCTCGATCCCGGCCTCCTGCGCCATCTTCGGCACGTAGCCGTTGTAGGCCTGCCAGAACGGGGAGGTCAGCAGCGGCACGGTGGCCCCGACCTTGCCCCCGCCGCCGCTGCCCGCCGCGGGCGCCGCTTTGTCCTTTGTGGACCCACACGCGCTCGCCGCCAGTGCGAGCGCCGCGACCGCCGCGGCGATCTTGATCACCTTCTGCACCGCATCCTCCTTGATGCCAAGCGTTTTCTAGTGCTGGACGGGTCCGCGCGGGCGCAGGCCGTACATTCCGCCGTCGACGGCGAGGGTGGTTCCGGTTGTCGAGCCGGACTGGGGGCTGGCGAGGTAGACGATCGCGTTGGCCACCTCGTCGGCGCTGACGAGCCTGCCCATCGGCTGGCGCGCTTCGAGCGCCGCGCGTTCGGCAGCCGGGTCCGCGGCGGAGTCGAGCAGCCTGCCCACCCACGGGGTGTCCGCGGTGCCGGGGCACACGCAGTTGACCCTGATCCGATCGGGCAGGTGATCGGTGGCCATCGCCAGGGTCAGCGCGAGCACCGCGCCCTTGCTGGCGGAGTACAGCGCCCGGCTGGGCAGCCCCGCCCAGGCGGCGATCGAGCAGGTGTTGACGATCGCGGCCGAGGAGGACTCGCGCAGGTGCGGCAGCGCGGCCCTGCTCACCCGCGCCATGCCGACCACGTTGACGTCGAGCACGCGGTGCCATTCGCCGTCGTCGTTGGCCGCCACGTCGCCCTGCGCGCCGATGCCCGCGTTGTTCACCAGCACGTCGATCCCGCCGAGCGCGGCGGCCGCGGCGGCGACCGCGGCCCGCACCTCCCCGTCGTCGGAGACGTCGCAGCGGAAGCCGGTCAGCTCGTCCGGCAGGTCGTCCGCGCGCAGGTCGAGCACGGCCACCGCGGCGCCGCGCGTCCTTAGCCGCCGCGCCGCCGCCAGCCCGATCCCGGACGCGCCGCCGGTCACCACGGCCTTGAGGCCCTCGAAGTCGGTCACTGGCCCTCTCCCGTTCCCTCTGTCCACTCCGGACCGTCCGGGAACCGGAAGCGGCGGAGCGTCGCGTCGTGCATCCTGGCGGAGAATCCGGGTGCGGCGGGCGCGAGGTAGTGCCCGTCGCGCACCACGGCCGGATCGGTGAAGTGCTCGTGCAGGTGATCGACCCATTCGATCGCCCTGCCCTCGGCCGAGCCGGACACCGCGACGAAGTCGAACATGGCGAGGTGGCGCACCATCTCGCACAGCCCGACCCCGCCGGCGTGCGGGCACACCGGTACCCCGGACTTGGCCGCCAGCAACAGGATCGCCACGTTCTCGTTGACACCGCCGACGCGGCAGGCGTCGAGCTGCAGCACGGAGAGCCCGCCCGCCTGCAGCAACTGCTTGAACACCACCCGGTTCTGCACGTGTTCGCCGGTGGCCACCTTGATCGGCGCCAGCGCCTTCGCGATGGCCGCGTGCCCGAGCACGTCGTCCGGTGAGGTCGGTTCCTCGATCCAGTACGGGTCGTAGGGCGCCAGCTCCTTCATCCACGCCACCGCCGCGTCGACGTCCCAGCGCTGGTTCGCGTCGACCGCGATCCGGACGTCGGGGCCGACGGTCTCGCGCGCGATCCGCAGGCGCCGCACGTCGTCTTCGACGCGGCCGCCGACCTTGAGCTTGATCATGTCGAATCCGTCGGCGAGCGCCTGTTTCGCCAGCCGCACCAGCTTTTCGTCGGAGTAGCCGAGCCAGCCGGGAGACGTCGTGTAGGCGCGGTAGCCGCGGTCGAGCAGCTCGGCGGTCCGCGCCCCTCGGCCGGGTTCGGCGGCGCGGAGGATGTCGAGCGCGTCCTGTTCGGTCAGCGCGTCGGACAGGTAGCGGTAGTCGACGAGCCCGGCGATCTCCTCCGGCCGCATCTCCGCCATGAACCTCCACAGTGGACGATCCGCGCGGCGGGCCGCGAGGTCCCACACCGCGTTCACCACGGCGCCGACGGCCATGTGCGCCACGCCCTTTTCCGGGCCGAGCCAACGCAGTTGCGAATCGCCGACGAGCCGGGCGGACAGCCCCGCGAGCGCGGCCGCGTCCTCGGGCACCTCGCGCCCGATCACGTGCCCGCCGAGCGCCTCGATCGCGGCGGCCTGCACGTCGTTGCCGCGACCGATGGTGAACGTGAGGCCGTAGCCGTCGGGCCCGCCGTCGGTGTGCAGGACGACGTAAGCCGCCGAATAGTCCGGATCCGGGTTCATCGCGTCGGATCCGTCGAGCTCCCTCGACGTCGGGAACCGGACGTCGAGCACCTCCATCCCGGTGATGCGCGCCATCACGCCTGCCCGATGCGCTGGCGCTGCCTGCCGAGCCCGTCGATCTCCAGCTCCACGACGTCGCCCTCGACGAGGTACGGCTTCGGCTCCGGCTGCCCGAGCGCGACCCCGGCCGGGGTGCCGGTGTTGATCAGATCGCCTGGCCGCAGCACCATGAACTGGCTCAGGTAGTGCACGATCTCGGCGACTCCGAAGATCATGTCCGCGGTGGTCGAGTCCTGCTTCTTCGCCCCGTTCACCCACAGCCGGAGGCCGAGCGCCTGCGGGTCGGGCACCTCGGCCGCGGGCAGCAGGTGCGGGCCGATCGGGTTGAACGTCTCGCACGACTTGCCCTTGTCCCACTGACCGCCGCGGTGGAACTGGAAGTCGCGTTCGGACACGTCGTGCGACAGCACGTACCCCGCGACGTGCGCGAGCGCGTCCTCGACCCGGTCGAGGTACCGGGCGGTGCGGCCGATCACGACGCCGAGTTCGACTTCCCAGTCGGTGGCGGTCGAGCCGCGCGGGACGAGCACGGTGTCGTCCGGGCCGACGACGGCGTCGGGTGCCTTCATGAACACCACCGGCTCGGCCGGGATCGCGGCACCGGTTTCCTCGGCGTGCCCGCGGTAGTTCAGGCCGATGCAGACGACCTTGCCCGGCCGCGCGATCGGTGCGCCGACGCGAAGGCCCGCCACGTCCGCCACCGGCAGTGCGCCGTCCGCGACACGTGCCGCCCAGTCCGAGGCCAGGAACGCGCCGTCGATCTCGGCGGTCAGCGGGCTCAGGTCGCGAACCGCGCCGTCATCATCGCGAACGTAAGGGCGTTCGCTTCCCGGTTCACCGAGGCGCAGCAGCCGCACGGATGTTCCTCTCAGCGCAAGACGAGCAGACATCCGATGTATATCGCATCGTTGCGCCAGAATCCAGGGTGCGAGTTGCTGAAACTGAAAATGGACCCAGAATGATCCGATGGATCAGCCGGTCACGAGCTCCTTGGCGAACCAGTGCTCGGCGTACGGCTCACTGTTGAACGCCTCGACCTCGGCGTAGCCCAGTTTCGCGTACAGCGCACGAGCTTCCACCAGATCGTCGCGGGTGTCGAGGCGGATCAGCTTGATCCCGCGCAGCCGCGCGGCCTCCTCGGCGGCGGCGACCAGCAGCGGCGCGCCGCCGGTGCCGCGCGCGGACGGATCGACGAACACCCTCGTCAGCTCGGCGGTCTCCCCGTCCACGAACCGCAGCCCCGCGCAGCCCGCCGGACGGCCGTCGAGCGTGCCGACGAAGAACAGCCCGGCGGGCTCGGTGATGTCGTCGTCGGGGAACTCGGCCACCACCTCGTCGACTTCTGCCGCACTGAGCGGGCGGTTCCAGTACCGGCTCGCCACTTCGTCGTAGTAACGGCGCAGCAGTGCCGCCGAATCGGCAGCGCCTGCCGGCCGCCCGCTGATTACCCAAGTGCTCCTCACGCGGCCATCATCACCGCGCCGTAAAGCGATTTTCGCCCGTCAGCCCGCCGCGCCGACCAACCGTGCGCCGACCAGCCGCGCGGCGACCTCGGCGCCGGCCTGGCACTCGCGGCGCACCCGGTCGCGCGACAGCCCGGTGCGCGCCGCGATCGCCGCCCAGGACAGCCCCGTCGCGCGATCGCAGGCGATGGCGACCGCCTGCACCTGGAACGCGAGGTCGACGAGTTCGGTCGCGGTCGGAGTGAACCCGTACGGGCCCTTCTCGACCGCCGCACTGCCGCGCACCCGTTCCGCGAGTTCGGACAAGGCCAGCCGGAAGTCCCGGACATCGGCCTCGGAACGGACGACGTCGCACCGCTGGCGCTCCCGGTGCGCGGCCTGGCGGCACGCCGACGAACAGTACTTCGCGGGACGTCCCACCCGGCCACTGCGAACACGGCCGAGCGGGCTCCCGCAGCGGGCGCAGCAGCCGCTGCCATCGGTGCGCACGGTGTCCATCCGGTCCTCCCCCGAGTCGCGTCAAACGATACACCTGAGGACAAGATGTCACATTCAGGCCGGGGGTGGGACCGGGTTCGCCCGAACGGCGGTCAGCTGAGCAGGCGCTTCGAGACGAGCCCGACCAGCCGCTGGTACCGCGCGCCCAGCACCTTCGGCAACAGGTCGATGAGGTAGGCGTCCGGGCCGATCAGGATCTTCGGGCTCTTCCGCTGGACGCCGCGCAGGATCGTGCGCGCCGCCTCCTCCGGCGTGGTCCTGGCGACCTTGTCGAACATGCCCGCCATCCGGTCCCGGTCCTTGCCGCCGGCGGCCTGCGCGTCCCGCGCGATGTTCGTCTTGATGCCGCCGGGGTGCACGCAGCTGACGCCGACCCGCCTGTCCCCGAGCAGTTCTTGGCGCAGCGCCTCGGTGAACCCGCGCACGGCGAACTTCGTGGCGTTGTACGCGCTCTGCGTCGGCACCCCGATCAGCCCGAACACGCTGGAGATGTTGACCAGGTGGCCGTCGCCGGATTCCTTCAGGTGCGGCAGGAACGCCTTCGAGCCGTTCACCACGCCCCAGAAGTTGATGCCGACGATCCAGTCGAACTGCTCCCAGGTCAGCTCCTCGACCGTGCCCACCACCGCGACACCCGCGTTGTTGACCACGAGGTTCACCCGGCCGAAGTCCGCGCGGACCTGCTCGGCGTGCGCCGTCACGGCGGCGCGGTCGGCCACGTCGAGCTGATAGTGCCGTGCGGTGGCGCCGATTTTTTCGCACTGCGCGGCGGTTTCCGCCACCCTGACTTCGTCCACATCGGACAGTGCGAGCTCGCTCCCCCGCGCGGCGAGGTTCAGCGCGAGCGCCCTGCCGATCCCCGAACCCGCCCCGGTGATGACGGCGACCTTGCCACCGAACTCCTTCATCGACGCGCCTCCCGTGCTCTTGGATACCGTCGGTATCTGTTACCGACGGTACAACTATCGTGTGCCGCACCAGGGGTGTCAACCGCGGCCGGTTTCGGGGTACCCGCGGTCTTCGTAACAGTGTTCAACCGTGATGGGACGCCTGGACCGGAGGGCTTAAGGTGGCCGTCATGGCACGACTCACTCGCGCGGAGAGCCAGGCTCGCACCCGCGAACAGCTCGTCTCGACGGCCAAGCGGCAGTTCCTGCGCGCGGGCTACGCGGCGACCTCGCTGGAGAAGGTCGCCGAGGAGGCCGGCTACTCCAAAGGGGCGGTCTACTCGAACTTCCGCAACAAGAACGAACTGTGCCTCGCCGTGCTCGACGACATCCACGAGCAGCAGACCACGATGCTGACCGAGGCCATCACCGGCGCGGCCGATCTGGAGAGCATGCTCACCGCGTTCCAGGCCTGGTCCGAGCGGAGCATCGGCGACGAGGCGTGGACCGCGCTCGAAGTCGAGTTCGCGACCAACGCGCGCCACGACGCGGAGGTCCGCCACCAGCTCGCGCTGCGCAGCAAGGCCATCCGGGACACCATCGCCGGGATACTGACCGCGCACGCGGGGCACCTCGGGCTGACGCTCCCGATGTCCGCGGAGGACACCGCGACCGCGCTGCTGAGCCTCGGCATCGGCCTCGGCGTGCAGCGGGCCGTCGATCCCGGGGTTTCCGCCGTCGTGCTCACGGATGTGATCAGGCTCTTCGCGGGTCGATGACCTGCCGCATACGTGAACATTGTCGGCACTCTTGAACAAGAGTGTCACGGGTGGTTATCGTGTCGCTACGCCGCCAGGTTCGCCTTTCCGAAAGGACGACCCTGCATGACCACCCCCAGGAACTCCCGCCCGATCCGCCGCGCGGTCGGGGCCGCCTCGATCCTCGCCGTGACGGTCGCGGTGCCCGCGCTGTCGGCACCGGCCTTCGCCGCGGCCCCCTCTTCGGTTGTTTCGCTTTCGGCGATTTCGCTGAAGGGCGACGGTGACCTCGCGTCACCGGAGAAGAAGGAAATCGCGATGAAACTGGTTTCCAGCGCGGAAAACTCCTCGCTGGACTGGAAGGCCCAGTACCCCTACATCGAGGACATCGGCGACGGCCGCGGCTACACCGCGGGCATCGTCGGGTTCTGCTCCGGCACCGGCGACATGCTCGACCTCGTCGAGGCCTACACCAGGTCCACGCCGGGCAACCCGCTCGCGAAGTTCCTTCCCGCGCTGCGCAAGGTGAACGGCACCGACTCGCACGACGGCCTCGGCAGCGCGTTCGAATCCGCGTGGAAGCAGGCCGCTAAGACCTCGGCGTTCCAGCAGGCCCAGAACAGCGAACGCGACCGCGTCTACTTCACTCCCTCGGTCAGCCAAGGGAAAACCGACGGCCTCGGCGCGCTCGGCCAGTTCGCCTACTACGACGCGATCGTGATGCACGGCCCCGGTGACAGCGACGACAGCTTCGGCGGGATCCGCAAGACCGCGATGAAGAAGGCGAAGCCGCCGTCACAGGGCGGCAACGAGACGACCTACCTCAAGGCGTTCCTCGACGCCCGCAAGGTGATCATGAAGCAGGAGGAAGCGCACGCCGACACCTCCCGCGTCGACACCGAGCAGCTGGTCTTCCTCAACGCGGGCAACCTCGACCTGCACACCCCGCTGAAGTGGAAGGTCTACGGCGACCCCTACGAGATCAACTAGCGGCGGGACCGGGATGCCCCGAAGATCACCTACGGGGCATCCCGGTTCGCGGCGGCAGGGAGTGCAGTTCCAGGTCCGCGATGGCGCCGTTTTCGACCCGGGCGGTCTGGTAGGTGCAGAAGGGCTGTCGCCGCCGGTCCGTCGGCGAGCCGGGGTTGAGCAGCCGCAGCCCGGTGGAAGCCGTGCTGTCCCAAGGGATGTGACTGTGCCCGAACACCAGTACGTCGGTGTCCGGGTAGTCGCGGGCGCACCGCTGCTCGCGGCCCTTCGCGGCACCGGTTTCGTGCACCACGGCGAACCGCACGCCGCCGAGATCCGCGCGCGCCACCTCGGGCAGGCGCGCCCTCAGCTCGGCTCCGTCGTTGTTGCCGTACACGCCGATCACCCGCGCCGCACGGGTTTCCAGCTCGTCGAGCAGGTCGACGCTCACCCAGTCCCCCGCGTGCAGCACGACGTCCGCCTCGTCGACACGTCGCCACACTTCGTCCGGCAGCGCGCGGGCGCGCTTCGGCAGGTGCGTGTCCGCGATGATCAGCAACCGCACGTCAGTCCCCGATCACGCCGAGGATCCGCTCGAGGAAGTCGCCGATATGCGCGCGGACCAGCTCGGCCGCGCCGTCGGCGTCCCCCTTCTTCGCCGCCGCGAGTATCGCCTTGTGCTCGTTCCACTCCTTGCGCCAGCCGGGATTCGCTTCCCAGCCGGCGACGCTGATCAGCGCGGCGCGGTCCTTCAGGTCGTCCAGGATGTCGATCAGCAGCGGGTTGCCGCAGCCGAGGTAGAGCGCGCGGTGGAAGCGCCGGTTGGCGAGGCTCAGCTCGGCGTTGTCGCGCGCGGTGATCGCCGCGGACGCCTCCTTCAGCGCGGCCGCCGCCTCGTCGAGCGACGACGACTTGCCCTGCGACGCGGCCGCGGTGCCGACGGACCGGCGCACGGCTTCGGGTTCGAGCACGAGCCGGACGTCGTAGACGGCCGTGGCGAGTTCGGCGTCCACCACCCGGACCGACGCGCCCTTGTACGGGCTGAACGTGACCAGCCCCGAGTTGGACAGCACCTTCAGCGCTTCGCGGACCGGCGTCTTCGACACCCCGAGGCGTTGTGCCAGCTCGGCTTCCACCAGCGGCTGCCCCGGTCGCAGCTCCCCGGTGAGGATGCCGCGCCGGATCTCCTCCAGCACCACCTCGGTGCGGGAAGCTGGCAGGCTGAACGTCGGCGGCATCGGCGTCTCCGGATCGCGGTACTGGTGCGGTGGCCACGAATCTACCCGCCTGCTCCACGATACGTAGCATGACTTGCATCGTATATGAGATGTCATACCCGACTTTGCGGCGAAGCCGGGGGAACTCCGCGGCCACCGGCGGCGAGCCGCGCGACTTCGGCCACCGCTCGCGGAGCCGTCAGCCCGGCCGGGTGGATCCGGGCGGACACCAACCCCGGACCCGACCCGTGATGAAGGCGCCCGTAACCTTTGAGCTGAATGTCGGAAAACGCGGAGGGTCGAATCTTGCCGCAGGAGCCCGCCTGGCCGGAGTCGCACGGCGAACAGACCGACGTACTCCCGGTCGTCCGGCCGTACCAGCACAGCTCGCCTGACCAGGCGACCACCGATCTGGCGCTGCCCGATCGCGAGGAACCCGGCCCGCCACGACGGCGGGGCAAGCGGGCCGCGATCATCGGCGGCGCCGCCTTCGGCGTGCTCGCGGTGCTGTACGGGATCGACCTGATCGCCACCAAGGACAGCGTGCCGCGCGGGGTCACGGTCGCGGGCGTCGACGTCGGCGGGCTGGACCGGTCGTTCGCGGAGACGCGGCTGCGCACCCAGATCGAACCGCGGCTCACCCAGGCCGTGCACCTGCGCGCCGGCGACGCCGAGACGACGCTGAACCCGAACCAGGCGGGGCTGAAGCTCGACTGGGGCCAGACCCTCGACCAGGCGGGCAGCCAGCCGCTCAACCCGTTCACCAGGATCGCGTCGTTCTTCTCCACCCGCGAGGTCGGTGTCGTCACCAGCGGTGACCAGGCGAAACTGGGCACCGCGATGGACAAGGTCGGCGAGGACGTGGACCGCGCGCCGGTCGAGGGCACCGTCAAGTTCGACGGCACCAAGCCGGTCGCGGTCGACCCCAAGCAGGGCCAGAAGCTCGACCGCGCCGCGGCGACGACCAAGGTGCTCGCCGACTGGGCCACCGGCAGGCCGCTCGAACTCTCGGTGGCGCTGACCCCGGTGCGCACGTCGCCGGAGGCGGTGCGCGCCGCGCTCGACGGGATCGCGAAGCCCGCGATGGCCGGGCCGGTGCTCGTCAAGGGCGAGGGCAAGGACGCGACCGTGGGGCCCGAAACCATCGCGACCGCGCTGACCTTCGAGCCTGCCGACGGTGGCGTGCTGGCGCCGAAGCTCGACCCGGCGAAGATCGTCGCCGCGGCGGGCCCGCAGCTGAAGTCCACCGAAAAAGAGGGCAAGGACGCCGAGATCGTGTTCACCGGCGGCAAGCCCGGCGTGGAACCGTCGGAGGACGGCAAGGCGATCAACTGGGACCCGACGCTGGCGCCGATGCTCGACGTGCTCAAACGAGCCGACGCGCGCGAGGTCAAGGCCGTCTACGAGACGAAGCCGGCGAAGGTGACCACGGACCAGGCGAACCAGCTCGGCGTCAAGGAGGTCATCGGCGAGTTCACCACCGGCGGGTTCGCCGCGGACTCCGGCACCAACATCCGCGTGGTCGCGAACAAGGTCGACGGTGCGATCGTCAAACCGGGCGAAACGTTCAGCCTCAACGGGTTCACCGGGCCGCGCGGCACGCCGCAGGGCTATGTCGAGGCAGGGGTGATCGAGAACGGCGCGCCGGCGCGCGAGGTCGGCGGCGGCATCTCCCAGTTCGCGACGACGCTGTACAACGCCTCGTACTTCTCCGGCATGAAGGACGCCGGGCACAAGGAGCACAGCTACTACATCAGCCGCTACCCCGCGGCCCGCGAGGCGACCGTCTTCCAGAGCCCCGGTGGCGCGAGCGTGATCGACCTGAAGTTCACCAACGACTCGGACACCGGTGTCGCGATCCAGACGGTGTGGTCGCCGTCGTCGATCACGGTGAAGCTGTGGGGCACCAAGCGCTACACGGTGGAATCGGTGCCGGGTTCCCGGTCGAACCCGTCCGACCCGCCGACGAAGCCGGGGCCTGCCGAGAACTGTCACGCGAGCAACGGCGCGCCGGGGTTCACCACCTCGGACACCAGGGTGCTGCGGGACGTCGCCAGCGGCAGGGAGGTCCGACGGGACACGCGGACCGTGCACTACAACCCCCAGCCCAAGATCACCTGCGGGTGACCGGCGGGTGAGCACGGCGGCCACCCCAGACCCGCCGTTCCCACCCGCCGTCACGCCCGGCGGGTGTGCGCCGCGGTGTTGCCGGGACCCGGAACACCGATTCCCGTGTGGACGGCGCAGGACCGTCCACCGTGGACATCCACAGGACATCATCCGGTCATGACAATCCGATGTCGCCGCCCGAGCCGGGCAGACAGCGAACTCCGGAGACAGCAAGGTGCCCCCGGCGCTCGCAGTAGGGGAGGAGAGCGCCGGGGGCGTATGCCGGCTGAGGGGGAGTGCCGACTTGCGAGACGGTACTAGCGCGGGCTGTCAGACCTCTGTCACGTCGGTCCGGACCGGACCGGCGCTCCGGGTGAGCACGTCGAGCCGCGCTTCGACACCGTCGAGGCAGCGCTCCACGGTGTAGTCGTACATCTCCGAGAGGTAGTCGCGACCGGACTCCAGGATGTCGTGGACCGCCTGCCCCATCGCGGCGAGCCCCGCCAGCTCGGTGTTGCCGCGCTCGGCCTGCCAGTCCCGGCCGTAGCGCTGGCGCGTCCGCTCGTCGCCCATCCGGTCGTCCTCGACCGCCACGAGCTGGAACGCGGTGCCGATGAGCAGGCCGTAGACCATCATGCTGTCCTTGCCGAACCCGGCGTCGAGCAGCAGCCGCATCCCCCGGTCCACGGTCCGGCCCGCGACCGCCGTGGTCGGGCCGAACAGCGACAGCCTGCGCGCCACGCCGGGGTACTGCCGCAGCACCTCGCGCAGCCCCGGGAGCAGCGACTCCCACCACCGCCGCCACGTGAGGTCACCGGACGGGAGCGGGAACATCGCGGTCACCCTGTCCACGACGGCGCGCGCGACGGTCTCGCGGTCGCCGACGTGGTGGTAGATCACCGCGGGGTAGGCGTCCACGGCCGCGGCGAGCTGGCGCAGCGTCCAGCTCTCCAGCCCGTTGTCCGCGGTGAGCCGCAGCGCCGCGTCGATGACGCGGTCCGGTGTCACCGCGGGAAGACCGGCCGCGCTCCGCGATCGTGGCCGGGAAGGACCCGGCGCCGTGCTAGGCATGCTGGGCACAGTAGTTGCTCGTGCCGTCCCGGCGCCAAGCTTCGGGTTTACCGTCGCTTGACCAAGGCGAGGTCAACGCGGTGTCAAGAAAGCGCCCCGGCCCGTACGGAAACCGTCGCGGCACCTGGACCGGCGGCGCTCCCCCGCGTGCACTGGGCGCATGCGAAGCGGCTTCGGGTTCCCGGTCGGGTTCGTCGCCACCACGGCGGTGACCGCGGCGGCGATCGCCGCCGGCGCGACCGGCCATCCGCTGCTCGCGCTGGTGCCGCTGACCGCGGTCGTCATCGTGGTCGCCGCGCTGGCCACGGCGCGCGCCGCGCTCGGCACCGCGGCGTTCGCCTGGGCGGCCCACTCGGGGTTCGTCCTCGGCCGCGCGGGCGAGCTGGTGTTCGGCCCCCCTGCGCTGATCGCCGCGGCCGTGCTGGTCGCGGCGGCCGCCCTCGCCGCCGCGGCCGCCACGGCGGCGCGCCGCGGCCGGGCGGGGCACGTCGTCTTCCCGGAGGTGACGGAAGACGAGCGGGACCTCGCGGCGCTTCGTGCGCGGTTCGTCTGATCGGGTGCGGTAATTGACTCGCCAAGCAACCGCTCACCTGGGAGGCTGGCTGGCGAGACACGTCGTCACAGGGAGGCGGATATGGCCGATTCGACATCGTCACCGGAGGGTGCCGAGCAGGACGACGTCAAGCAGAGGTTCCGTGAGGCACTCGAGCGCAAGCAGGCCAAGAACAAGACCCGCGAAGCGCACGAGGACCACGGTTCGAAGGTGCACAACGCGCACGGCCCCGCCGGGGGCAAGCGCGAGTTCCGCCGCAAGAGCGGCTGACGGCCGATGACGAAGGGGGCGGGCCCGCGGGCTCGCCCCCTTCGTCGTTTCAGGTCACGGGGTCATGATCGAGCGCAGCCGCGAGACCTCGGCCATCCGCCGCTCGGCGAGCCGGTCGGCCGCGGTGGCCGGGGGCACGCCGTCGGACTTCGCCAGCGCGAACACGGCCTTGGTGGTGTCGAAGATGGCGCTGGTCTTGCGGTGGGCGCGCGCGAAGTCGAACCCGTGCAGCTCGTCGCTGACCTGGATCACGCCGCCCGCGTTGACCAGGTAGTCGGGCGCGAACAGCACGCCGCGCTCGTCGAGCACCTTGTCGATGCCGGGGTGCGCGAGCTGGTTGTTCGCCGCGCCGCAGACGATCTTGGCGCGCAGCACGTCGACGGTGTCGTCGTTCAGCGCGCCCCCCAGCGCGCACGGCGCGAACACGTCGATGTCCGCGCGCACCAGCTCGTCGAGGGTGTCGACGACCTGGACACCGGGGTGGGCCGCCCTGGTCCGCTCGACCGCGGCCGCCGACACGTCGGTGAGCACGACCTGCGCGCCGGCCTCGACGAGGTGGCCGACGAGAATGTGCCCGACCTTGCCGACCCCGGCGACGCCGACCTTGCGGCCCGCGAGCTCGGGGGTGCCCCACAGGTGGTCGGCGGAGGCGCGCATGCCCTGGAAGACGCCGAAGGCGGTGAGCACGGACGAGTCGCCGGCGCCGCCGTCCTCCGGGGAGCGGCCGGTGACGAACCGGGACTCGCGGGCGACGACGTCCATGTCGGCGACGTAGGTGCCGACATCGCAGGCGGTGATGTAGCGGCCACCGAGCGACTGCACGAACCGGCCGTACGCCCGCAGCAGCGCCTCGGACTTCAGGGTCGCGGGGTCGCCGATGATGACGGCCTTGCCGCCGCCGAGGTCGAGCCCGGCGAGCGCGTTCTTGTAGGCCATGCCCTTCGAGAGGGCCAGCACGTCGTCGATCGCGTCGCTCTCCGACGCGTAGGGGTAGAAGCGCGTGCCGCCGAGCGCGGGGCCGAGTGCGGTGGAGTAGATGCCGATGACGGCCTTCAGGCCGGTGGCCTGGTCCTGGCAGAAGACGACCTGCTCATGGCCGGTCTCCCGGCCGAACACACCTTCGGTCACGGTGGTGACTCCTTTGTCTCCACCGGCCCACGGCTTGTGGCGCGAGCCGGTGCGGGCGATTTTCGGTTGACGAACCCTGGCGCGCGGCGAGGTTGTCACCGCGCACGGGTCACCGAGAATCTAGAGCCAACGCCCGATCGGGCGCTACAGCGCGTTCCCAACTCGCGGGAACTCACTGGCGAGCGACCTCCCCGAGACGTGCCATCGCTTCGTCGAGCTGCTCGTCGGAGAGGTAGGGCGCGGGGCCGAACCGCAGGTGCTCCCCGCGGCTGTCGGTGTGCACACCGCGTTCGGCGAGCGCGCGCTGCAACGCCCCGGCGTGCGGCGACCGCAGCGACAGGAAGCCGGCGAACTCCTCGCGCGGGGTGTCTCGGTCCCGTGTGACCAGGGCGTCCGGCAGGGTGAGCGCGTCGAACCGCTCGGCGAGCAAGCCGTTCTGGTGCAAGGAGATCCGGCGCAGCTCGGGCGCGGTCAGCCCCTGCCCGGCGAAGAACCGCAGCACACGTGACGCTCGGTAGTGGCTGGTGACGTCGTAGGTGGCGCCGGCGAACCGGTCGCCGCCCGCCGCGTAGGCCACCCTGTCCGGGCGCCGCTCGTCGGCGAGCGCGCCGAACTCCGCGTACCAGCCGGTGATCACCGGCCGCAGTGCGGCGGCGTGCGCGGGCAGCCGCAGGAAGCAGTTGCCCTCCCCGAGCTGCAGGTACTTGTACCCGCCGCCGAGCACCCACGCGCCTGCCAGGCCGAGTGCGTGGATCGGCGTCTCGACCACGCCGAGCGCGTGGTAGGCGTCCACGACCAGTTCCGTCCCGCCAGCACGGCAGGCGGCGGCGAGCAAGCCGAGATCCGGCACGATGCGCGCGGTTTCGAACAGCACGCGCGAGACGAACACGGCGCTCGTCCGGCCGTCGACCTCCGCCGCGAGCCGCGTGGCCAGCGTGTCTGCCGGGAACGCGGGCACCCGCACGAGTTCGACGCCTTCCTCGGCGAGCCTGGCGAGCTGGCGGCGCAGCGTGTGGAACTCGCCGTCGGTGGTCACGATCCTCGGCCGCGCGCGAAGGTCCACAGCGGACAGCAGGCGCAGCACCAGGTCGTGGGTGCTGGCGCCGAGCGCGATCTCGCCGCCGGGATCGTCCAGCAGGATCCGCACCGCGGCGCGCAGTTCGTCCGCCTTCGCGAACGCCGCGTCCCATTTTGTGTCCACAAAGGACGCCGCGTCGGCGAAGGCGTCGAGCAGGCCCTGTTCGGCGACGTCCGGCCACGCCTGGTGCGAGTGCCCGGTGAGCAGGAGCCGCTCGGCGACCCGGAACCGGGAGTAGTGCGCGGCGAGCGGGTTCACAGCTCGCTCCGTACGGCCCACAGATCGGGGAAGGCCGGGGCGAACAATGTGGTGCGCAGGTACGCCGCGCCGGGTGAGCCGCCGGTGCCGATCTTCGCGCCGATCGTCCGCTCGACCATCTTCACGTGCCGGTACCGCCATTCCTGCAGGCCCTCGTCGAGGTCGACGAGGTGCTCGGCGACGGTCGCCTCCCCGCCGTCGTCGGCGTAGACGTCGAGCAGGACCCGTTGCAGCGCGGGCGAAGGCTCGGTGGGCTTGCACACATCGCGGCCGATGTCGACGGGGTATCCGTGCGCGGCGAGGTACCGGGTGAACGAGTCGTACAGGGACGGGCGCTTCATCGCCGCTTCGATCCTGGCGCGGTACGGGCTTTCTTCGGGGTAGTGCTCGAACACCTTTTCGTCGCGGCGGCCGAGCACCGCTTCGAGCTCGCGGAACTGTCCTGACTGGAAGCCGCTGGAGGCGTCGAGGCGCGCCCGGAACCCGGTGAACTGGCGCGGTGTCATGGTTTCGAGCACGTCGATCTGCGCGACCACCACCTTGAACACGGTCAGGATCCGGCGCAGCGTCCGGGTCGCGAGCGCGGTGTCGCCCGCCTCCAGCCGTTCCTGGAGGTACGCGAGTTCGTGCAGGATCTGCTTGAACCACAGCTCGTAGACCTGGTGGATGACGATGAAGAGCATCTCGTCGTGCTCGTCGGATCGGGGCCGCTGCGCCTCGAGCACTTCGTCGAGGGCGAGGTAGGACGTGTAGGTGAGCGCGGCGTGCGGGGATGGGCTCATGGTCGGGTCACCTCGTCGAAATGACGCTGGGCGGGTTCGGCCAGCGTGGCGTACAGGTCGTCGAACAACGCGACCGCGCGCGAGCGGTGCGGCGGCGGTGGTACGAGCGCGGGCGGCAGCTCCGGGTCGAGCGAGGGGAACTGGCGGAACAGGTGCACCATGCGGGTCCGCACGCGGAACGCGGTTTCGTCGGTGGTCGCGGAGCTGTGCCTGCCGAACTCCGCGACGAAGGCCTCGTACCTGGCGGCGAGCGCGTCGAGATCCCATGCCCGGCCCGCGAACGCGCGCACGTCGAGCGATTCGGCAGGCCTGCCCAGCATCATGCCCGCGAACGCGGTCACGTCGAGTTCGGCGAGCAGGGCGGCGACCTCGTGCTCGCGGTCGTGCGGGGCGAGCCAGGTGCCGTCCTGCACCGAGCCGAACCCGAGGAAGCGCAGGCGCCGCACCAGCCGTTCGCGGGCGCTCCGGTGCGTTTCGGGGATGGTGTGCCACAGCACCGTCCACTCCCCCGCCGGCCGGTCGTGCCTGCCGAGCGAGAAGATCCGCCGGTCGCCGTCGGCCAGCAGGGAAACCGTGCGCGACGTCAGCGTGTAGTGCACGAGCCTGCCGTCCTTCACGCGCGCGAGCAGATCGCGGTTGACCAGCCTGGTCAGCGCGATCCGCGCGGCCCCTTCGGAAAAGCCCTGCCCGACGAGCAGGTCCACGAGCCCGCCCGACCACACTGCGCTGCCTTCGCGCGGCGACACGTACGCGCCGAGAAGCGTCATCACCAGTTCCTGCGGCGCGGGTTCTTCGAGCACGGGTCCAACTCTATACACCACACCCCGCTGCGGTGTAACTTAAATTTCGTGAAGGTTGGAATCGGGTTGCCGAACACCACCCCTGGCACCACCGGCGAGTTGCTCGCCGGGTGGGCCCGCCGCGCCGACGAGGGCCCGTTCTCCACGCTCGCGGTGCTCGACAGGCTGGTCTACGACGCGCTGGACCCGTTCCTCTCCCTGGCTTCGGCGGCATCGGTGACGAGCCGGATCGGGCTGGCGACGATGATCGCGATCGGGCCGCTGCGCAGCCCCGCCGTGCTGGCGCAGCAGGCGCGGTCGCTGCACACGCTCTCCGGCGGCCGGTTCACGCTCGGCCTCGGCGTCGGCGCGCGCGAGGACGACTACGAGGCCGCGAACGCCGACGTCCGCACGCGCGGTGCGCGGCTTTCCGAGCAGCTCGCGCATCTTCGCGTCCACGGCGAAGGCGGGGTCGAATTGCTCGTCGGCGGTGGCAGCGGCGCCGCGTACGCACGGATGGCGCGCTACGCCCACGGATACGCCCACGGCGGCGGCCCGCCCCGCGCGTTCGCTTCGGCCGCCGCACGGGCGCGCGCCGCGTGGCACGACCTCGAACGCCCAGGGGCGCCGAAACTGTGGGGCCAGGGGTACTTCGCGCTCGGCGACCCGGACCGCGGCAGCGCCTACCTGCGCGACTACTACGCGTTCACCGGCCCGTTCGCGGAGAACATCGCGGCGGCGAACCTCACCTCGGCGCGCGCCGTGAAGGACTTCGTCCGCGGGTACGAGGCCGAGGGCTGCGACGAGCTGGTCCTGCTGCCCACCGTCGCCGATCCGGCCGAGGTGGAGCGGCTCGCCGAGGTCCTGTCGTGAAGGCGACCGTGCTCGGCGCGGGCCCGGCCGGCCTGTACTTCGCGATCCTGCTGAAGAAGGCCGATCCCACGCACGAGGTCACGGTCATCGAGCGCAACGCGCCGGACGCGACCTTCGGCTGGGGCGTGGTGTTCTCCGAGGAAACGCTCGGCGCGCTCCGGGACGCCGACTACGAGAGCTACGTCGAGATCACCGACACCTTCGCCCGCTGGGACGCCATCGACATCACCTATCGCGGCAGGCTCATCCGTTCGCGGGGCCACGCATTCTCCGCGATCGCCCGCAAACAACTGCTGAGAATCCTGCAGGAGCGGTGCACCCGGCTCGGCGTCGAACTGCGCTTCGGCGAAGAGGTCAGCGATTTCGAGAGCCTCGACGGCGATCTGCTCGTCGCCGCGGACGGCGTCAACAGCGCGGTCCGGCGGAGCAGGCCCGAGGTTTTCGGCAGCTCGGTGCGCCCGCAGGGCTGCAAGTACATCTGGTTCGGCACCGACCTGGTCTTCGACGCGTTCCGGTTCATCTTCGCGCAGACCGAGCACGGCATGCTGCAGGTGCACGGGTACCCGTTCGACGAGAACCTGAGCACCTTCATCGTCGAATGCCCGGAGGAAACCTGGCGGAAGGCCGGGCTGGATACCGCGTCGGAAGCCGAAAGCATCGCCTTCTGCGAGGAACTCTTCGCCGAGCAACTGCACGGGCACCGGCTCTTCTCGAACCGCTCGCAGTGGCTCGACTTTTCCCGCGTGCGCAACCGGAGCTGGCACGACGGCCGCATCGTCCTGCTCGGCGACGCGGCGCACACCGCGCACTTCACCATCGGTTCCGGCACGAAGCTGGCGATGGAGGACTCGATCGCGCTCGCCACGGCGTTCAGCAGGCACGGTGACACCGAGAGCGCGCTCGTCGAGTACGAACGGGCGCGCCAGCCGATCGTGGACAAGTTCCAGCAGGCCGCCGCCGACAGCGCCGACTACTTCACCCGCGTCGGCCACCACGCGCATCTCGAACCGCTGCAGTTCGCCGTCAACCTGCTCACCAGGAGCGGGCGGATCGGGTACACCAAGCTCGGCGTGCGCGATCCCGATCTCACCAGGGTGGTGGACGCGCGGTTCGCGGGCGGGCCCGGCGCGCGGTTCGGCCCGCCGCCGATGCTGGCCCCGCTGACACTCGGGAAAACCGTGCTGCCCAACCGAATCGTGGACGCCGATGGCGCCGGGCTGGTGCTGAGCGAGTTCGTCGCGGTGTCGCCGTCGGGCAGGATCACGCCGGGCACTCCCGTCGGCATCGAGAAGCCTCCGACGGACGCACTGGCGGGAATCCGCTTAGGACACTCGGGCCCGCGCGGCGCCACGCGATCCCCGGAGCACGGTGTCGACATAGCGCTTCCGCCAGGTGAGCAATGGCCGCTGCTCGCCGCTTCCTCCGTCCCTTATGGACCGATGAGCCCGGCGCCGAAGGCGATGGACGCCGACGATTTCGCGCGCGTGCGCGAGGAATTCGCCGCCGCCGCGGCGCGGGCCGCCGAAGCCGGGTTCGATCTGCTCGAACTCGACTGCGCGCACGGCAGGCTGCTGGCGAGCTTCCTGTCCCCGCTGACGAACCGCCGCGAGGACCCCTACGGGGACGACCGGCTCCGGTTCCCGCTCGAAGTCGTGCGGGCGGTGCGGGCACAGTGGCCGGGCGAGCGCCCCCTGGCGGTGCGGCTGACCGTCACCGACTGGGCGCGCCGCGGGCTCACCCTCGACGACGGAATCGTTGCCGCGAAAGCGATGCACGAGGCCGGTGTCGATCTGATCCACGTCGCGGCGGGGCAGGGCGTGGCCGAAACGCGGCCCGAGTACCGGCGCGGGTTCCTCACCGCGATCAGCGACCGCGTCCGCAACGAAGCACGCGTGCCGACCCTGGTCGGCGGCCACCTCACCACGCTCGACGAGGTGAACACCGTGCTCGCCGCCGGGCGCGCGGATCTGTGCCTGCCCGTGCTCGCGTCGAGTCCCCTGGAGGCGGTGTGAACGACACTGGCGAAGCCCCGTTCACGACCGCCGACCGGGTGCGGGTGTCCCGCAAATCACTGGAGGCGGCGTGAACGATACTGGCGAAGCCCCGTTCACGACCGCCGACCGGGTGCGGGTGTCCCGCAAATCACTGGAGGCGGCGTGAACTTCGCCGATCTGACCTCGCCCGCGATCGCCGCGCTCGGCTCCGACGGGCGCGTGCCGGTCCTGCTGCTGCCCTTGGGTGCGGTCGAGCCGCACGGCCCGCACGCGCCGGTGGGCACCGACCCGCTCATCTCCGCCGGGATGTGCGTCCGCGCGGCCGACCGGCTCCGGGACGATCCCGCCGTGCGGGTGCTGATCCTGCCCGCGCTCCCCTACGGCGTCACGCGGTACGCGGCGGCGTTCCCCGGCGGCATCAGCGTCGGCGAGGAAACGCTGCACGCACTCGTCACCGACGTGTGCGCGAGCCTGATCGGCCAGGGCCTTCCCCGGATCGTGCTGGTGAACAACCACTTCGAGCCGGAGCACGTGGCGACGCTGCGGCGCGCGGTCGAAACCGTGCGGTGCCGGCACGAGGTCGAGATCGGGCACCTGGAGCTGACCCGGCGCCGCGCGGCCGCACGGCTCACCGAGGAGTTCCGGTCGGGCTCGTGCCACGCCGGGCAGTACGAAACCTCGCTCGTGCTCGCCGACGAACCGGACCTCGTCGATGTCGAAACCATGCGCGAACTCCCGAACCTTCCCGTCGACATGCCCTCCTCGATGGCGGCGGGGCAACGCGATTTCGTGGCGATGGGCATGACCGACGCCTACTGCGGCTCCCCCGCCGAAGCGACCGCCGAGGAAGGGGAAGCGGTGTTCGAGACGCTGACCGGCATGCTGGTCGAGACGATCAGGGAAACGGCGGCCCGATGAACCTCGCGACGAGATTCGTCGACCGGAACGTCGACGAGGGACGCGGCGACCGGGTCGCGCTCATCCACGACTATCGCGAAACGACTGGTGAAACGACTGGCGAAACGACCTACGCCGAACTCGCCGCGCTGGTGAACCGGATCGGGCACGTGCTGCGGGATCTCGGTGTCCGCAAAGGAGACCGGGTGCTGCTCGCGCTGAGCGACGGCATCGAGTTCGTCGCCTCGTGGTACGCCGCGCAGAAGATCGGCGCGGTCACCGCGGAGGTGTACACGTTCCTGAAGCCGAAGGACTACGCGTACTACCTCGGTTACGTCGCGCCTGCCGTCGTCCTCGTCGACGAGGTGACCGCCGGCGCGGTGCGCGAAGCGGGTGGGCGGAACCTGCTGGTGGTGGGCGAAATCGAACTCCGGGACGGTGAACGTCCATTCGGGACGCTCGTGGCGGAGGCGCCGGACCGCCTCGACGCCGAACCGATGCGGGAGGACGACGAAGCGATCTGGAAGTTCACCACCGGCAGCACCGGCTCGCCCAAGGCGTGCGTGCACCCGGTGCGGAGTCCACTCGCGAGCTTCGAGAACTACGCGCGCGGTGTGCTGGGAATGTCCGGAAGCGACCGCGTGCTCTCGGTGCCGAAGCTCTTCTTCGGCTACGCGCGCGATCTCGCCGCGCTCTTCCCGTTCGGCGTCGGCGGCACCGGGATCGCGTTCGCCGCCCGCAGCACGCCGGACGTGCTGTTCGAGCTGATCGCCCGGCACCGGCCGACGGTGCTGGTGAACGTGCCGACCATGATGGGCGCGATGGCCGCGCATCCGTCGGCGCCGGACCAGGATCTGAGCTGCCTGCGGCTCTGCACCTCCGCGGGCGAGGCGCTGCCGCCCGAGCTGCACCGGCGCTGGGACGCCGCGTTCGGCGTCGAGGTCGTTGACGGGATCGGCTCGTCCGAGGCGTACCACATCTACCTTTCGAACTCGCCCGGCTCGCCGGCGCACGGCACGCTGGGGCGGCTGGTGCCGGGGTACTCGGCGCGCGTGCTCGACGAGGACGGGAACCGCCTGCCGGACGGGGAAATCGGCGTCCTCGAAGTCACCGGCCCGACGATCGCCAGGGAGTACCGCGGCGATCCGGTGAAGTCGGCGGCCACCTTCCACGGCGACACCGTGCGCACCGGCGACCTCTTCAGCCGCGACGACGGGCTGTTCCGCCACCACGGCCGCGCCGACGCGCTGCTCAAGATCGGCGGGATCTTCGTGGCACCGGGCGAGATCGAGAACGTGCTGACCGCGCATCCCGAGGTCGTGGACTGCGCCGTCGTCGGCTACTCCGACGGCGGCCTGACGCGGGCGCGGGCGTTCGTCGTCCTCCGCGACGACTCGACGACGGACGCGGCCGAGCTGATCGCGTTCGCGAAGGTACGGCTGGCCGGGCACAAGTACCCGAGGGAGATCCGCTTCGCCGAAGCGCTTCCCCGTACCGCCAACGGAAAGCTCGACCGACGCGCGCTGGAGGACCTGCCGTGACGAGACTGGTGGTGGTCACCGGCGGGACCAGGGGCATCGGGGCCGCGATCGCCGAGCGGTTCCGCGATCGAGGCGACGAGGTGCACGCGCCGGGGCGCGCCGAATGCGACGTCACCGACGAGGATTCGGTGACCGGGTTCTTCGCCGCACTGGGCCCGGTCGACGTGCTGGTGAACAACGCGGGCGTCTCGTCGAGCGCGCCCACCGCGAAGACCACTTTGGACAGCTGGGCGGCGCAGTGGTCGGTCAACGCGACCGGCGCGTTCCTGTGCACGCGCGCGGTACTGCCCTCGATGCGGGAGCGGAGCACCGGGCGGATCGTGACCGTCGCGTCCACCGCGGCGCGGGCCGGGTACCGGTACACCGCCGCGTACACGGCGTCGAAGCACGCCGCGGTCGGGCTGATGCGCGCGGTGGCCGCCGAGGTCGCGGGTACCGGGGTCACCGCCAACGCGGTGTGCCCCGCCTTCGTGCGCACGGAGATGACCGAGCGCTCGGTGCGCCGGATCGCCGAAACCACCGGGCGTTCCGAGGAAGAAGCCGAAGCGGCGCTCGCGAGCGCGGCTCCGCTGGGGCGTTTGATCGAGCCCGCGGAAGTGGCGTTCGCCGTCAGTTTCCTCGCCGCGGCCGAAGCCGCGGCGATCAACGGCCAGACTTTGGTCCTCGACGGAGGTGGCATCCAGGCATGAACGACGCTTGCGAGCGAATCGAAGACACCCCGCGCCCAACGGGGTCGGACTGTGTCTCGCGGAGCGAGGCGATCGCATGAGCCCGTTCCGCGCGTCCGCCGCGCTCACCGATCACTGGGAGCATTTCGACTTCGCGGTGGAAGACGGCGTGGCGACGGTGACGCTGAACCGGCCGGAGAAGCTCAACGCGCTCACGTTCGAGTCCTACGCCGATCTCCGCGACCTGCTCGCCGAACTGCCCTCGCGCGGTGACGCGCGGGTTCTGGTGCTCACCGGCACCGGCCGCGGGTTCTGCTCCGGTGGCGACGTCGAAGAGATCATCGGTGAGCTGCAGCGCAAGGAAACCGCGGAGCTGCTGGAGTTCACCAGGATGACCGGCGCGGTGGTGAAGGCGATGCGGGAGTGCCCGCTGCCGATCGTCGCCGCGGTCAACGGGATCGCCGCGGGCGCCGGTTCGGTGCTCGCGCTGGCCAGCGACTTCCGGCTGCTCGCCGAATCGGCCGCCTTCGCGTTCCTGTTCACCAAGGTCGGGCTGGCCGGCGCGGACATGGGCTCGGCGTACCTGCTGCCCCGGCTCGTCGGGCTCGGGCGGGCGACCGAGCTGCTCATGCTCGGCGACAAGGTGAAGGCCGAACGCGCCGAACGCATCGGGCTCGCGACCGAGGTCGTGCCCGACACCGAACTCCCCGCCGCGGCGGCGGCGCTCGCGCGCAGGCTCGCCGACGGCCCGGCGCACGCGTACTCCGCGACGAAGGTGCTGCTGACCAGGGAACAGGACATGGACCTCGGCAGTTCCGTCGAACTCGAGGCGATGACACAGGCACTGTTGATGACCTGCCAGGACTACCGGGAGTTCTACGCCGCATGGTCGGCCGGAAGGAGTCCGCAGTGGACGGGACGATGAACACGCCGCACCGCGTGGTCACCGCGCCGGGGCTGGCGCCGCCGTCGGGGTTCGCGCACGCCGTCGTGGCCGCGCCGGGCACCACGGTGTACCTGGGCGGGCAGACCGCGCAGGGGCCGGACGGCGCGATCGTGGGATCGACCGTGCCCGAGCAGTTCGACGTGGCGGCCGGGAACGTGGTCACCGCGCTCGCCGCCGCGGGCGGTTCGCCGGAGCACCTCGTCTCGCTGCTGTTCTACGTCACCGACCTCGCCGCGTACCGCGCGTCCCTGGCCGAGCTGGGTCCCTTGTACCGCAAGCACTTCGGGCGGCACTACCCGGCGATCGCGCTGCTGGGCGTCGCCGAGCTGTTCGACCCAGAGGCGAAGCTCGAACTCGTCGGCACGGCGGTGGTCCCGGGATGAACCTGTCCGAAGTGGAGGAAGTCGCCCGCGCACTGGTGCCGCTGGCGGCCGAGTCCGGCGCGGTCAACCGGCCGATGGTGCGCGCGCTCGCGTCGCACGGGCTGCTGGGCAGGCTGTTCCCGGTCGTCTCCGCGCGCGAACTGTGCACGCTGCGGGAAGGGCTCGCGCGGTACTGCACGGAAGCCGAGACCGCGCTGGCGTTGCAGGGCCTCGGCGCGCACCCGATCGCCGCCGCCGGGCAGGAATCCGTGGTGTCGGAGTGGATCCCCCGCGTCGCCGACGGAAGCGCGGTGGCCGGGTTCGCGCTGACCGAGCCCGACGCCGGTTCCGACGTGGCGTCGCTGTCGCTGGCCGCCACCCCCGACGGTGACGGCTTCCGCCTGACCGGCGAGAAGGCGTACATCTCCAACGCGCCCGACGCCGACGTCTACTCGGTGTTCGCGAAGACCTCCCCGGATGCGGGCTCGCGGGGCATCACGGCGTTCTGCGTCCCCGGTGACGCACCGGGGCTGAGCGGGTCGCGCCTGTCGATGCTCGCCCCGCACGCACTGGGACGGCTGTTCTTCGACGGTGTCCGCGTCGAACGGTCGCACGTGCTCGGCGAGGTCGACGCCGGGATGCGGGTGGCGATGACGACGCTGAACCTGTTCCGGCCCAGCGTCGGCGCGTTCGCCGTCGGAATGGCGCAGGCCGCGCTCGATGCCGCCGTCGAGCACGCGTCGGCGCGCGAAGCGTTCGGCAAGCGGCTGCGGGACTTCCAGGGCGTCAGCCACCAGCTCGCCGACATCGCGACCTCGGTGCAGGCGGCCCGGCTGCTCGTGCACTCCGCCGCCGACGCCTACGACGCGGGATCTCCGGACGTGGCAAGGGAAGCCGCGATGGCGAAGCTGTTCGCCACCGAGACCGCGCAGCGCGCCGTCGACGTCGCCATCCAGGTGCACGGCGCCCGCGCGCTGGAACGGGGCCACCTGCTGGAAGCGCTGTACCGCGAAGTGCGGGCACCCCGGATCTACGAAGGCGCCTCCGAGGTGCAGCGCGAAATCATCGCGCGGTCGCTGTTCGCCTGACCGGCCAACAGCGTGAGCGCGTGGTGCGAGGCCGACCCGGTGGGCACGGTCAGCGCGACCAGCATCTGGTCCGGGCTGCGGGCGACGTCGAACGCCTGCTGCGTGAAGGTGAGCCCGCCGACGAGCGGATGCCGCAGTTCGTAAGCCGCGGCGTCGCAGGGCCGGATCCGGTGATCGGCCCATATGGTGGCGAATTCCGGGCTCTTCACGGACAGTTCGCCGACCAGGGCGGACAGCGCCGCGTCATCGGGGTACCGCCCGACGGCGAGGCGCAGGTTCCCGACCACGGCGCGTGCCTTGCGGGGCCAGTCCGCGTACAGCTCGCGGCTGTGCGCGTCGAGGAAGATCATCCTGGCCGTGTTCGGCCGGTCGCCTGGCCGGCCAGGCGCACCGAAGTCGAGGTGCCCGGCCAGCAACGCGTGCCCGAGCGCGTTCCAAGCCAGGATGTCGGTGCGGCGCCCCTGCACGAGCGCGGGCACGTCGCCCATCAGATCCAGCAGTTCGAGCGTGGCGGGATGCACCCGCTCCGGTACGGGTTTCACGGCTGCCGTGCGCTTCGCCGTCGCCGTGGCGAGGCGGCGGAGGTGCTCGCGTTCGTCCCGGTCGAGCCGCAGCGCGCCGGCGATGGCGTCCAGCACCGCGGGGGAAGCGCCGCGCGAATGTCCCTGTTCGAGACGGGTGTAGTAGGACGGGCTGATCCCCGCGAGGTGCGCGAGTTCCTCGCGCCGCAGACCGGGGACGCGACGACGTTCGCCGAAGGCGGTCATGCCCGCGTCCGCCGGGCGCAGCTGGGCCCGGCGGGCCTGGAGGAATTCGCCCAGCTCGGTCATGGCCCCGAGTATGCGCGGTCCCGGCGACCGTAGCCACTCCCGCCGAAGGATAGGAAAAACCCGGGACTGGTGCCCGCGCGGTCGCCGGAGTCTGCTTCGGACACACCGAACGGACGGGAGCAGCGCAGTGATCACCGGAACCGGCCGGAAGTGGTGGGTGCTGACCGGCGTCGGCATCCTCAGCTTCCTCGGCTGCATCGACCTGACGATCGTCAACACCGCGGCGCCGGAGATCAGCAGGGAGCTGGGCGCCACGATGGTGCAGACCCAACTGGTCGTCAACGTCTTCGTGGTCGCGCTGTCGATGTTCATGGTGACCGCGGGCAGGCTCTCCGATCTGCTCGGCCGCCGCCGCGTTCTCTACACCGGCGCGATCCTTTTCGGACTGTTCTCACTCGGTGCCGGGCTGGTGACCGACGTGCCCGCGCTCATCGCGTTCCGGTTCCTGCAGGGTGCCGCCTGCGCGGTGCTGTACACCGGCACGAGCACCATCGTCGCCGAAGCCTTCCCCGAATCCCGACGGGGCAGGGCGATCGGGTCGCTCTTCGCGATCAACGGCATCGGCCTCGCGATCGGCCCGATGCTCGGCGGGCTGCTCGTCGGCGTGCTCGGCTGGCACTGGGTGTTCCTGGTCAACGTGCCGCTGGTGCTGGTCGCGCTGCTGATCTGCGCGGTGAGCGTGCACGAGTCGCGCGGTGCGGACGGCACCGGTGTCGACTGGCCCGGTCTGGCGCTGCTCGCCATCGGCTTGGCCGGGGTGCTCTTCGCCGTCACCTTCGGCGACACCTTCGGCTGGGGCTCGTGGCCGGTGCTCGGCGCCCTGGCGGCCGGGTCGCTCGCGCTGGCCGCGTTCGTGCTCGTCGACCGCGGGGCGGCACACCCGCTGGTCCCCTTCCCGCTGCTGGCGAACCGGCGGTTCCTCAGCGCGGTCGTCGCCGAGTTTTCCCTGGCCTTCTTCTACACCACCGCGTTGTTCCTGATGCCGCTGTACCTGAGCGTCGTGCGCCGGTTCGACGAGGTCGTGATCGGCCTGCTGATGCTGCCGACGACGGTCGTCGTCGCGCTGCTCTCCCCGGTGCTCGGCCGCGTGGTGGACCGGGTCGGTGCGTGCGTGGTGATGATGACGGGATTCGGCGCGTTCGCCGGATCGGCGCTGCTCCAGTCGCGATTGGACTCGGGTACCGGGCTCGGTTACGTCGTGGCCGCGTTCGTGCTGATGGGCATCGGATGGGCCGCGGTGCTCGGCCCGTCCGCGGTCACCGCGCTTTCGGCGGTACCGCCGGAAAGCGCCGGGCTCGCCGTCGGTGCCACCTGGACCTTCCACAACCTCGGCGGCGGTATCGGGCTCGCGGTGGGGATGACCCTGTTCCGCGCCTTCGCGGGCGACGGGGCGGTGCGGGCCGACACCTTCCCCGCCGGAAACCGGGCGGCGATGCTGCTGCTCGCCGGAACCTCACTGGCCGCCTTGGCCGGTATCGCCGTACTGGGCAGGCGTACCTGGCGAAAGCCCGGGAACCAGCGTTGAGATCGGTACCGCCCTGCGGCACCGGCCCGTATGGGCACAATGTTCTCCGTGCCGGATTCGGTGTGTCCAAAGCATCCTGAATCGGTGCTCGATGGGGACGCGGGACCGGCCGTCAACGGCCGGTCCGACGGCCGGTCGTGTACGCATGGACGTATGCGAAGCACAGCCATGCCGAATGCCGGGCGGCATCCGTATCTGGACCACGTCCTCGGCTTGTGGGCGGAGGACGGCGATACGGAGGCGCTGGTCCAGGGCGAGGTGCGGCTGAGCCGTGCCGAGGCTCGCGACAAGTTGTTCCGGCTCGGGCACGCGCTGCTCGGTGAGGGGCTGGCCCCCGGCGATTCGGTCGGCCTCTTCCTCGCCAACCGTCCCGAGGCCGTTCTCGTCCAGCTCGCCGTCCATCTGATCGGCTGCCGTGTGGTGTTCCTGCCCCCGGAGCCTGGCCAGGGCGAGCTCGTCGCGCTGGCCGAGCGGGCCCAAGTCCGGGCCGTCGTGTTCGACCCGCGGTTCGCCGACGACGCCATCGGGTTGGCCGAGCTCGCGGCCGGGGCGCCCCGGCTGCTCGGCCTCGGTGCCACGGGCCGCGCCACCGACCTGCTCGAAGCGGCCAGCGCCTGCCCCGCCGAGCCGCCCCCGGCGCCACCGCACGCCGAGCAGGACGCGATGACCGTCTTCTACACCGGCGGCACCCTGGGGCACCCCAAACTCGCCGCGCACGGCCGCGGTTTCTACGACTGGGTGCTGGGGTGGCGGTTGCCGTTACCGGGTGGGCGGGCGCTGGTCGCCACGCTGCTCACCCACGGCACCGGCCACCTCACGTCGCTGTTCGCCCTCATCAACGGCATCACCACCGTGCTGCTGCCCGAGTTCGAGCCGGGCGCCGCGCTCGCCGCCCTGCGCGAAGAAGAGATCACCACGACCGTGCTGGTGCCGCCGATGCTCTACCAGATGCTCGATCATCCCGACTGCCGTGCCGGCGACTACCCGAGCCTGCAGATGATGTCGCTCGGCGGTGCCCCCGCGTCCCCCACCCGGATGCGGGAGGCGGCCGACGTGTTCGGCCCCGTGATCGGCCAGGGGTACGGGCAGTCCGAAGCGCTCTGCATCACCTCGGTGCAGGGGCCCGAGCTGGCGGACGGCGACCTCTCCCGATGGAGTAGCTGCGGGCGCCCCGTCGAGGGCATAACGGTGCAGATCCGGGACGAAGACGGCACCGCGCTCCCCACCGGGGAGGCCGGTGAGGTCTGCGTACGCGGTGAGGTCGTGATGCTCGGCTACCTCGGCGACCCGGAACGCACCCGCGAGACCCTGCGGGACGGCTGGCTGCACACCGGCGACATCGGCTACCGGGACGAGGACGGCTACCTCTACCTCGTCGACCGGGCCAAGGACATCATCGTCACCGGTGACACCAGCGACAACGTCTACTCCAGGGTCCTCGAAGACTTCCTGCTGACGCTGAAGGGCGTGCGCAACTCGGCGGCGATCGCCGTCCCCGACGACCGGTACGGGGAAGCCGTCAAGGTGTTCCTCGCGACCGACGGCGACATCGAGATCGACACCGCTGAGGTGCGCGCGGCCGTCGTCGCCGAACTGGGCGCGCTCTACCAGCCCCGGGAGATCGTCCTGGTGCCCGCCTTGCCCTTGACCCACGTCGGAAAGGTCGACAAGAAGGCACTCCGCGCCCTCGGCTGAGCGCGCAGCGATTCATCCCGCGTACTGGTGCTCCTCGGCCAGTTCCTCCGGGGCGGACAGGCGCCACGCTTCGTACAGCAGTTCGTTCAGCTCGGTCGCGCCGATCTTGGGCAGGTGCACCACGACCCAGCCGAACCCGCCCATGGTGAACTGCTCCTCGAACACGTCCGGGCGCTCGGCGACCAGCGCGATCTGCTCGGACAGGGTCTGCTTCAGGCCCACCGTGCTGGTGCGCGGCCAGTGGTAGCCGAACCGCTTGCCGCGCACGCTGAACGAGAGGTAGTCCCTCGCCTTGGCGCGCTCCACCTCGGCGAGGGAGTCCACCATCCGCAGGAACCGGTCGCTCGAAACACCCATGGCGGACATTGTTCCGCACCGCACCGACAGTCCGGCGCCCAGCGCCTCAGCCGTGACTGGCCGCGAAGCCGACCGCGGTCCAGCCCGCGCCCCGCGCGCGAAGCTCGAAACCGTACGCGACGGCCCCAGGATCGTTGCCGTGCACCGCTTTCATCTGCTCCCACGAGAAGTCGCCCGGCTCGTCCGGGCGGTACGGCGCCGACCAGAACTCGGGGGTGCGGGTGGCACCGCAGCTTCGGTGGCCCCAGAACTTCACCGACCGGTCCCGCTCGGTGAACACCGTGCGGGCGGTGTCGTCGATGGTCCACCAGTCGCGGCAGTCGCCGCTGCCCGCGCTGTCGGCACTGTCGGCGCTGTCGGTGGCGGTGGCGGCGGCGGGGCCCGCCACCGCCACCCCGCAGGCGGCGATCAGCGTGGACACGGACAGCACGGCGCGAATCCCGGGCATCGGCGGCTCCTTCGATCCGATCGAGTCGTCCGAACCTTACCCGAAATGCCGGTTATGCGGCTTTCCTTCGCGGCACCTGAGCAATCGCGGGTCCCCGCGTCGAGCAGGGCCCGGCGGTAGGCTGACAGGCTCGGACCAGCCGAGTCGAGGGGGACCTTTGGCGGACAGCGAACCGGCGATGCGGCTGCGCGGGCTCCGGAAGATGTTCGGCCGGAACATCGCGGTGGACCAGGTGGACCTGGAGGTGCCGAAGGGCTCGTTCTTCGGGCTCGTGGGGCCGAACGGGGCCGGGAAGACGACGTCGCTGTCCATGGCCGTCGGGCTGCTGCGGCCCGACGCGGGCACGGCGCACCTGTTCGGCGTCGACGTGTGGGCCGAGCCCGAGCGGGCGAAAGCGCTGGTCGGCGTGCTGCCGGACGGGCTTTCGGTGCCCGAGCGGCTCACCGGGCGCGAACTGCTCAGCTACCTCGGCGAACTGCACGGAATCGACGAAGCCACCGTGTGCGAGCGGGTGCAGGAACTGCTCGGGGTGCTCGAACTGCTCGACGCGGAACGGACGCTCGTCATCGACTACTCCGCGGGCATGCGCAAGAAGATCGGGCTCGCGATGGCGCTGCTGCACGCGCCGCGGCTGCTCGTGCTGGACGAGCCGTTCGAAGCGGTGGACCCGGTCTCCGCCAGCACGATCCGCACCATCCTGCGGCGGTTCGTCGCCTCCGGCGGCGCGGTCGTGCTGTCCAGCCACGTGATGACGCTCGTCGAACAGCTCTGCACCGACGTCGCCGTGATCACGCGCGGCCGGGTCGTGGCGTCGGGACCGGTGGCGCAGGTCCGCGGCGAAGGCACCCTGGAGGAGGCGTTCGTCCACCTCGTCGGCGGGCGGACCGGTGGCGCGGAAGGACTGTCGTGGTTGGCGTCCTCGTCCGAATGAAGCTGCGCGTCCTGCGCAATTCCCTGCGCGGACACCAGCTCGTCGGGCTCGTGCTCGGCGGGCTGCTCGGGCTGGCACTCGCGATCACGAACCTGGTGACCGCCGCGGTCCCGTTCGAAAACCCGCGCACCACCGTCGACCTGCTCGCCGTGCTCTACGGCGTGTGGCTCCTCGGCTGGATCATCGCCCCAATCGCCACCGGCGGCGGCGACGAAACCCTGCGGCCGCAGCACTTCGCGCTGCTCCCGATCAGCAGGCGCAAGCTCGCGGCCGGGCTGCTGGCCGCCAGTTTCGTCGGGGTGCCCGCTCTGGTCAGCCTCATCGCCTTCGCCGGGCTGCTCGTCTACGGCGCGCGGCTCGGTGCCGCGCCCGCACTCGTCGGGCTCGTGTTCACCGTGCTGCAGCTCGTGCTCGTCGTCATCCTGTGCCGGGTCGTGACCGCCGCGCTCGGCTCGCTGCTCACTTCGCGCAAGGGCAAGGAACTCGGCATCCTGCTGGTCGCCCTCACCGGGCTGTCCGGCGTCGCGTTCAACTACGCCGTCAACAGCGTCGGGCCCGCGCTCGTCGCGGGGCGCGCGAGCGAACTCACCGCGGTGGCGCGGATCCTGCCGTCCGGCTGGGGCACCGATGCCGTCCGCATGGCCGCCGACGGCCGGTGGGGCATCGTCGCGCTGCTGCTGGCGAGCATCCTCGCGCTCATCGCGTTCCTCATCGCCTGCTGGGGCGCCTTGATGGCATCGACGGTCACCCGCGGCCAGTTCCGCGGCAGCGCGGGCAAACGCGCCACCGGCACCGCCAAGAAGGGAGGCCGCGCACTGCTCCCGAGGAACCCGGTCGCCGCGGTCGCCCGCAAGGAACTGCGCACCTGGGGCCGGGACGCGCGGCGGCGGATCTCGATCTTCTCCGGCATCGTGCTGGCCGTGGTGATCGCGGTCGTGCCGTTCGTTTCCGCCAGCAGCGAGGCCTTCACCGCGCCGTACCTGGCGGTCTACGTCGTGTTCGCCGGCGCCCTGCAGACCGGGAACCTGTACGGGTTCGACGGCAGCGCGCTGTGGCACACCCTGGTCGTGCCCGGTGCGATCAGGGCCGACGTGCGCGGGCGCCAGCTCGCCGGGGCGCTCATCGTGGGGCCGATCGCGCTCCTGTTCGCCGCCGTGATGCCCGCCGTCACCGGCACGCCCGGCGCCTACCCGTGGGTGTTCTCGCTCGTGCCGGTGCTCGTCGGCGCCGGCGCCGGGATCGTGCTGCTGCAGTCGGTGTTCGCCGCCTACCCGTTGCCGGACCCCCGCCGGAACTCCAGCCCGTTCGCCCAGGGCGGACGGCCGGGCTGCGCGAGGGGGCTCCTCGCGCTCGCGCTGCTGGGGCTGCTCGCACTCGGCGCGCTGCCGGTACTCGCCATCGAAGTGATCGCCGAGATCGCTGATTTTCCCGCGCTGGCCTGGGCCGGGATCCCGGCGGGGCTGGTGCTCGGCCCGGTGCTCGCGTGGTGGTGGGGCGGGATCGCGCAGCGCAGGCTCACCGAGCGCGGCCCCGAGACGCTGGCGCTGGTCAGCAAGGAACGCTGAGGCGTTCTGTCGGTCCCTTCGAGTAAATTCGACGACATGGCAACTCTCGTGACGTTCCACGCCCATCCCGACGACGAATGCATCGGGACCGGTGGCGTGATGCGCAAGGCACACGAAGAAGGGCATCGGGTCGTGCTCGTGGTGGCCACGCGCGGCGAGCTCGGTGAGATCCCGCCGGGCCTGCTGGCCGACGGCGAGACGCTGACCGAGCGCAGGGTGAAGGAAACGCAGGCTTCGGCGGACATCCTCGGCGTGGACAGGGTGGAGTTCCTGCCCTACACCGACTCCGGCATGGCCGGTGACTCCACCAACGACGACGAAGGCACCTTCTGGACCGCGGACGTGGAGAAGGCGGCGCGCCAGCTCGCGGACATCCTCGTCGAGGAGAACGCGGACGTCCTCACCTGCTACGACGACAACGGCGGCTACGGCCACCCCGACCACATCCAGGTGCACCGCGTCGGCATGCGCGCGGGTGAGCTGGCCGGCACGCCCCGGGTGTACCAGAACACGCAGAACCGGGACGAGTTCCGCAAGCGCGCCGAGGCGTTCGCCGACCGCGAAGGCGTCGACCTGCCGTCGCCGGACTTCGAGATCGGGAAGCCGGAGGAGGAGCTGACCGGCGCCGTCGACGTGCGCGACCACCTGACCCACAAGCGCAAGGCGATGCGGGCGCACGCGAGCCAGATCTCCGAGGAGTCGTTCTTCCTGAGCCTGCCGGACGAGGTCTTCGCCGAGGCGTTCGGCGTCGAGTGGTTCATCCGCGCCGGGCAGGGTCCTGGCATCACCGAGACCGACATCATGGCCGGGCTCTAGCGAACCGGAACGAGGGGCAGCGTGCGCAGGACCATCGACTGGAACGACGGCGCGGTACTGATCATCGACCAGTGCGCCCTCCCGGTGGAATACCGGACGCTGCGGCTGCGCACCGTCGGCGAGCTGATCGCGGCGATCCAGCGGCTCGCCGTGCGGGGCGCGCCCGCGCTCGGCGCGGCGGGCGCGCTCGGCGTGGCGCTCGCCGCGCGGGCGCACGGCGAGGACCTCGATTCCGTGCGGCGGGACGCCACCGCGCTCGCCGGGGCGAGGCCGACCGCGGTCAACCTGAGCTGGGGTGTCGAGCGCGCGCTCGGCAAGCTGGCCGGCGGGCCGGACGCCGTGCTCGCCGAGGCGCGCACGATCCTCGACGAGGACGAGCGGGTCAACCGCGCCGCCTCCCGGCTCGCCGCCGACGAGGTCCTGCGCCGGTGCGAACGACGGCCGCTGCGCCTGCTCACCCACTGCAACGCGGGCAGGCTGGCGACCGTGTCGTGGGGCACCGCGCTCGGCGTGGTGTGGCACCTGCACGAGGCAGGGCTGGTCGAGCAGGTGTTCGCCGACGAGACGCGCCCGCTGCTGCAGGGCGCCCGCCTGACCGCGTGGGAGCTGGCCGAAGCGGGTGTCCCCTACCGGGTGCTGCCCGATTCCGCGGCGGCGACCGCGATCGCCAGGGGCATGGTCGACTGCGTCGTCGTCGGTGCCGACCGGATCGCGGCCAACTCCGACACCGCCAACAAGATCGGCACCTACCCCCTCGCGCTCGCCGCCGCGCACCACGGAATCCCGTTCTTCGTGGTCGCGCCGGAGTCCACAGTGGACGAGTCCATTCCGGACGGTGCCGCGATCGTCGTCGAGGAGCGCGACAGCGCGGAGGTGACGTCGTTCGCGGGTACCCGGGTCGCACCGGAGAGCGCCCGCGCCTTCAACCCGGCCTTCGACGTCACCCCCGCCGCCCTGATCACCGCCGTGGTGACCGAAAAGGGGGTGCGCTAGCAGGCGACGTCATGTGCGGGCCGCTTGCCGGTGGCGAGGAACTCCGTGGCGATGTCGTTGAGGCACCGGTTGTTCAGGTACAGGTACGCGAGGTGGCCGCCCTGGTCGGCGGTCACCATCCGCGCCCGGTCGCCGAAGGCCTCGCGCAGCTTCCTGGCACCGCCGAGCGAAGTGGCCGGATCGCGGAGGTTCTGCAGGATCAGCACGTTCGACGGGCCCCGGCCGGTGATCTCGACCGGCGGTTCGATCGACTTGGACGGCCAGAACGCGCAGGGCGTGATGTCGGCCGCGGCCGCGCCGAACAGCGGATGGCGGGCGCGGTCGATCGCGACGTGGCGCTGGTAGGTGCCGACCGAACGCGGCCAGTCGGAGTCGTTGCAGATCACGTGCAGCTGGCTGGCCACGTAGTTGTCCGACGGGATGCCGGCTGGTGGCGCCTGCCCGCCGGGGGCATCGGATCCGGGCGCGGGCGCCGGTTTACCGGTGTCGAGCGCGTGCCAGGTCTCGGCCAGCAGCGGCAGCTTCTTGTCGAAGTAGAGGTTGGCGAACGTGACGAAGCGGAACGCTTTGCCGGTGTACCCGTCCGGGCTCGGCTTGGCGTCCAGCCGCGCGGCGAGGTCGAAGTACTTGGCCCGCACTTGTTCCGGCGTCGTGCCGAGGCCGTACTCGGGATGGGCGACGGCGAACTTCGCGAAGTCCGGGAACCGGTCCTCCACGCCTTGCCCGAAGCTCCGCGAGAACTCGGCGTCCCAGCCTCCGGGGCCGGTCGCACTGTCGAGCATGACGCGATCGGTGCGGTGCGGGAACATCGTCGCGTACACGGAGCCGAGGTAGGTGCCGTAGGAGATGCCGAAGTAGGACGCCTTCGGCTCACCCAACGCGGCGCGAACGCGGTCCATGTCGCGCGCGGTGTTCGCGGTGCTCAGGTACGGCAACAACCGCGAAGTCCCCGACGCCCCGCACTTCTCGGCGACGTGGGCGACCCTGGTGGCCTCGTCCGCGACGTCGGCGGCGTTCCGCGCGAACATCGGGATGTTGGTCGGCTGCTCCGCCGGGGTCAGGTCGCAGGTCACCGGCGTGCTGTGGCCGACGCCCCGCGGGTCCATCCCGATCACGTCGTACCGGTCCAGCACCTCCCGCGGCACCTTGAGGTTGTCCCGCAGGGTGGCGGGGAATCCCAGGCCCACCCCGCCCGGCCCGCCGGTGTTGGTCAGCAGCACGCCGTGGCGCTTTCCGCGGTCGGGGCTCGCCATGCGCGAGATCGCGATTTCGATGGTCCGCCCGCCGGGATCGCGGTAGTCCAGCGGAACGTCGAGCGTCGAACACTCCAGGCCGGGTTTGGCGACATCCGCCGGGCAGGCGCCCCACCGCAGCGCGCCGGGCGTCGCCGCCGACGCGGGGGCTGCCGTCACCACCATCATGGCGGCGGCAGCGAGAACGGATTTCCGCATGTGCTCCTCCTATGCCCGTGAACAGGGTTCTGCCCATGAGCACAGCAGCAGTGGTGCACGGCGACCAGTGACGCGATGTCACCTCTCGACCCGTGACATCCGTCCTTGGCGCCCGCGAAAAAATCGCTACGGCCTCGGCACGTTGCGCAGATTGGACTTGGCGAGCTGGAGCATCTTGCCGACGCCGCCGCTGAGCACGGTCCTGCTCACCGCCAGCGCGAAGCCCTTGACCTGCGCGGCGGTGATGTTCGGCGGGATGGACAGCGCGTTCGGGTCGGTCACCACGTCCAGCAGGGCGGGGCCGTCGTGCGCGAGCAGGTCCTTGATCCCGTCCCGGATATCGGCCGGGTCCTCCACTCGCCGCGCGTGGATCCCGGCGCCCTGGGCGATCGCGGCGAAGTTCACGTGCTCGTGGTCGGTGCCGTACTCGGGCAGGCCGTCCACCAGCATCTCGAGCTTCACCATGCCGAGCGAGGAGTTGTTGAACACCACGACCTTCACCGGCAGCGCGTGCGTCCGCAGCGTCAGCAGCTCACCGAGCAGCATGGACAGCCCGCCGTCGCCCGCCATCGCGATCACCTGGCGCGACCGGTCCGCCGCCTGCGCGCCGATCGCGTGCGGCAGCGCGTTCGCCATGCTGCCGTGCACGAACGACCCGAGCAGCCTGCGCCGCCCGTTCGGCGTGACGTACCGCGCGGACCAGACGTTGCACATCCCGGTGTCCACTGTGAACACCGCGTCGTCGCTCGCTTCGTCGTCGAGGACGTCGGCGACGTACTCCGGGTGGATCGGCACGTGCTTCTCGACGTTCTTCGTGTAGGCGTCGACCACCTTCTGCAGCCCGCGTTCGTGCCGGTGCAGCATTCCGTTCAGGAACGTGCGGTCCTCGCGCCTGGTCAGCCGCGGCAGCACGGCGCCGATGGTCGCGCCGACGTCCCCGAGCACGCCGAACTCGAGCACACTGCGGCGGCCGATCCGCGCCGCGTCGATGTCCACCTGCACGGTGTTGGCCTGGGGCAGGAAGTTGTCGTACGGGAAGTCGGTGCCGAGCAGCAGCACCAGGTCGGCGGCGTGCATCGCGTCGTAGCACGCGCCGTAGCCGAGCAGGCCGCTCATCCCGACGTCGAACGGGTTGTCGTACTGGATGAACTCCTTGCCGCGCAAGGAATGCCCGACCGGCGCACCGAGGGTGTCGGCGAGCTGGACGACCTCGTCGTGCGCGTCGCGGCAACCGGCGCCCGCCATGATCATGATCTTCTCGGCGCGCTCGATCCGCTCGGCGAGGCGGGCCACGTCGGCGTCGGCGGGCAGGATCGCGGGCGGGGTGCCGACCACCCCGCTCGTCCCGGTCGGGTGCACCGCCTGCTCGTGCGCGACGTCGCCGGGCAGCACGAGCACGGCGGCCCCGCGCCTGCCGACGGCGTTCTGCACGGCGATGCGCGCGAGCCTCGGCATCTGCTCCGGCCTGCTGACCAGCTCGCAGTAGTGGGAGCACTCCCCGAACAGGTGCTGGGGATGGGTTTCCTGGAAGAACCCGGTGCCGATCTGGGCAGCCGGGATGTGCGACGCGATCGCCAGCACCGGGGCGCCCGAACGGTGCGCGTCGAACACGCCCTGCAGCAGGTGCAGGTTGCCGGGACCGCAGCTTCCCGCGCACACCGCGAGCTGGCCGGTGAGCTGGGCCTCGGCGGCCGCGGCGAACGCGCCCGCCTCCTCGTTGCGCACGTGCACCCAGTCGATGCCGCCGTTGGCCGAGCCGCCGCTGCGCCGGATCGCGTCGACCACCGGGTTGAGGCTGTCGCCGACGACACCGTAGATGCGCCGGACCCCCGCCTGGACGAGGACGTCGATGAGCTGGTCCGCAACCGTTGTCATTGTCCCGATCCTAGCCGGGAAACCGATCTTCGCAGCACGTCCGGCCGTCTCGCCCATCACACCATCGCGTGGGCGAGACGGCGGGCACGCCTCAGTCCCGGGGGCCGACCACCTTCTCGCCGTCGGTCACCGTGATCGCCATCGCCGGGCACGAGTCGGCGACGTCGAGCACCTCTTCGTCCTCGTCCACCTCCGGCTGCAACGCGACGGCGTGCTCGTCACCGAGCTCGAACTTGTCCGGCGCGAGCGCCGCGCACATCCCCGAGGAAATGCACGTGGACCCGTCAACCTCAACCCGCCAGCTCACGTTTTTCACCATCCAACCGGCATCGTGCGCGGTCCGCGCACGAGCATCTGCGTCTTCCAGACGATGTCGCCCGAAAGATACAGGCCGGGCAGCCGTGCGGACAGCGCGCGCAGCGCCTCCTGCAGCTCGACCCTCGCCAGCGGCGCGCCGAGGCAGTGGTGCACGCCGTGCCCGAACCCGAGGTGCTGCATGCCGTCGCGGTCGAACTTCACCTCTTCCGGCGCGTCGAACCGCAGCCGGTCGCGGTTCGCCGCACCCACCGCGACGAGCACCGGCTCACCCGCTTTGACCAGCACGCCACCGACTTCGACGTCCTCGGTGGCGTAACGCGGGAAATTGGCGCCGGCGCCGAGCGGGACGAACCGCATCAGCTCCTCCACCGCCGCCGGGATCACGCCGGGATCGGTGCGCAGCTCGGCGAACCGCTCGGGGTTCTCCAGCAGCACGTAGACGAAGTTCGGGATCTGGGTCGCCGTCGTCTCGTGCCCCGCGACCAGGATGCCGACGCACATGTCGACCAGTTCCAGCTCGGTGAGCTTGTCGTGGTCGTCGCGCGCCTCGATGAGCGCGGTCATCAGGTCGTCGGCGGGGTGCTCGCGGTGCTCCGCGATGAGCCCGCGCATGTACCCGCGCAGCTCCTCGCGGTTCTGCTCGAACTCGTCGGCGGTGAGGCTGCTGGTGGACAGCGCGCTGTCGCTCCACGCGCGGAACTGGGGGCGGTCGGCCATCGGTACCCCGAGCAGCTCGCAGATGACCACCACCGGCAGGGAAAGCGCGAAGTTCTCCACCAGATCGACCGGGGAGCCCATCGCGATCAGGTCATCGACGAGCCCCTCGGCGATTTCGCGCACGCGGGGGCGCATCTCCTCGACGCGCCGCACGGTGAACGCCTTCGTGACCAGCGTGCGCAGCCGGGTGTGATCCGGCGGGTCCATCGACAGAATGCCCTGTTGCGAGGCCGTCGGCTGCGAACGCGGCTGGTCGTGCTCGCCCGCGGCCGCCCTGCTGAACCGGCGGTCGCCGAGGACGAGCCTGGCGTCGGCCCATCGCGTCGCGAGCCAGGAGGGCTCCCCGAACTGGAGTTTGACGCGGATGAGGCCGTCGGCCTCGCGTGCGGCGGTGTAGGCCTCGTTCAGCTCCAGCCCCTCGGCTTCGTTGAACGGATAGGCGACGGGTTCGGACGTGGTGGTCACTGGAAGCTCCTCGTCAACGATGTAAGCAGCTGCTTACAACCGTAGGCTGGGTCACTGCCCGCGTCAACGCCGTTACGCGAAGCATCCGGGTTACGGTGTCCGCCTTGACCGGCAAAGCGCGTTTCGAGGTGGATTCGGTGACCGAAGAGCAGCGGGCCCGGCGTCGCGACTCGGCAGCCACCCGCGAAGCACTGCTCGACGCGGCGACGACGATGTTCGCCGACCGCGGCTTCGACCGGACGACCGTGCGGGACATCGCCAAGGAGGCCGGCGTCAACCAGGCACTGCTTTTCCGCTACTTCGGCTCGAAGGAATCCCTTTTCGAAGAAGCGATCGCGCGCGGCGGCCACGAGCAGATCGCCACCACCAAACCCGAAGTGCTCCTGGAAACCGTGCTGCGCAACCTGCTCACCTCCGAAACCGGCGGCGAACGCAACCACACGCTCCGGGTCTTCCTCCGCTCGACGGGGAGCAACGAGGCAGGATCCGCCACCCGCCAACGCCTCGGCGAGGAATACACGCGCGCACTGGCCTCGCTCACCGGCGCCGAAGACGCCGACCTGCGCGCGGACCTGGTCCTGGCCTGGCTGGTCGGCATCAGCTTCCTGCGGGACATCACGGAAAAGGACCCGTTGGCAGGGGCGGAAGCGGATCGGATCGTGAAGCTCGTCCTCGATGCTTCCCGGACTCTTCTCGAACGCATCGACGAGACTTGATTTCTGTTCTTTCGGGGACACTCGGCGCCGGTCGTCGTGTTGGGTGGCAGTTTACTGATTGCTTTGGACCGGAGGATGACGGCTTGCGCAGCCTGGCCGCCGACTGCGTTGTTTCTTGTCCCGCAACGATTTCCCAGTGGTCCACTTTGGACTTCGTTTTGAGGTTCGCCCGGATGGTAACTTCCAGGTCGGCGTGAGGTTGCCGAGTTGAAGCGTCACCCTGGTGCGAATTCGGGTAATTCGTCGATGCCGCCGTCGTCGGGCCGGTTCAACAAGCCGAACCCGAAGTCGTTGCGCGACAAGACCGATCGTAAGCGGGGCAAGCAGCCGGGAGCGCCAGGGCGAGCCTGTCGCTGGCGGACGACACGGTCCAAGCTCGAAATCTCCGGCGGCTGGCGCACCCGACACGCGCTCACACCTGGCTCCGCGTCCGCGTCTACAACTCGACTTTCGTCAAGAACAACGTCCACATCCTCACCGTCATAACCGGAAACCCTTGGCTACCAACAAAACTCACACAACCTGAATAGTTACCCCGGATGGTAACTATTCAGGTCGGGTAAGGGGTTGTAGGTGGTTGGTGTGACGTGTCGGTAGGTGGTGGATCTGCTGACCTATCAGCACATTCCGGTCGCCCGGACCGCGCAGTTGCTGGCGGATCGGATGGGCCTGCTGGTCTCGACCGGCTGGGTCGCCGGGGTCCTGTCGCCGATCGCGGCCGAACTGGACGACTTCGACGACCAGGTCACCCAGGCGATACGGACAGCCATCTGCGCGAGCTGGTCGCCGCGAGCGAAACCCACCTCGAACACGGCTGGCCACGGTTCGCGATCGCTGCCCCCACACCTGGCTCCGCGTCCGCGTCTACAACTCGACTTTCGTCAAGAACAACGTCCACATCTTCACCGTCATAACCGGAAACCCTTGGCTACCAACAAAACTCACAACAACCCGAATATTACCCCAGATGAGACATCGAACGTTTGGGCGAATTCGGGGTAGAATGGTGGGGTGTCCGAGACTTCTTCCCTTGTACCGCAGCGGGAGCTGTGGCAACTCACCGCGCGTGAGAAAGCCGCCCTGCTGCGGGACGAGTTGATGTCCTTGTGGCAGCAGGAATCGCGGGTCTACCGGATCATCGCCGACCTCGACAACGGCGGCTCGCGCGAACTGGGGTATGCGTCCACGACGGCGTTGGTGGCGGAGATCGCGCGGACCTCGTCGGCGGCGGTGCGGAAGATGGTCGCGCGGGCGATCGCCCTCAACCCCAGCCACGGCGTCGGTGGCGCGGAGATTCCCGCCGCCGCACCACTGACCGGGCAGGCGGCGGCTGAGGGTGCGATCTCGCCACAGCACGCGGACGCGATCGTGGCGGCCCTGCGGTCCATCCCGGCCACGGTGTCGGTGGAAGAGCGGGAGAGGACCGAGAGGACTCTGGTCGACCTCGCCCGCAACGCCGGTATGTCCGAGCTTGCCCAAGGATGCCAACGGCTACGGGACACGCTTGATCCCGATGGCGCCGAACCCCGCGAGACTCCTGAACCGGCACGGTCGATGCGGTGGCACACCCGCAAAGACGGCTCCATCAAATTCGACGGCTACCTCGACCCGATCTCCGGGGCGAAGACCCTTGCCTTGCTGGAGCCACTCGCGAAGCCCCGCAAGGACGATCCGAGCGATAACCCTTTGGTGTGCGGGCAGGCCGAGCGCAACGGGGACGCGTTCATGGAAATGGTCACCCTCGCCGCCAGCCACCCCGAGTCCCCCAACCGCAGCGGCACCCGCGCGGACCTCATCGTCACCATCACCCTGAACGACCTCAAAGCGAAGCTCGGCAAGGCGTGTCTGGACATGGTCACCGACATCACCGCCAGCGAAGCCCGCATCCTCGCCTGCGACTGTAAAATCATCCCCGCCATCCTCGACGGTGCGGGACAGCCCCTGGAAATGGGACGGGCCAAGCGCCTGGTGACCGAAGCGATCCGATACATGCTCGCCATCCGCGACTGCGGATGCGCCTTCCCGGGGTGTTCCCGCAAGCCGAGACATTGCGAAGCGCACCATGTGTTGCCGTGGCACGCGGGCGGCAAGACCGACCTGGGTAATCTCGTGCTGTTGTGCGGTTACCACCACCGCCTGCTGCACAACAGCGACTGGACACTCCGCATGGTCAACGGCCACCCCGAATTCACCCCACCAGCATTCCTCGACCCCTGGCGAAAACCCAGAACCAACACCATCCACACCGCCCAACCCCGCGCCGCCTAACCGGGAGTCCCGCCATACCGGCCGGGGTTCCGGCAAAGTCGTGTCGTTGCGGGCGAGCACGGCTCTGTCGTGGTGATCACGTGGTTGTCGAAGCCCACGATCCGCGAGAGAGCCCATGCTCCGCAGCGGGTGCTCGTGATGCCGGGTGCACCGTGGTGCCGCCGGTCGGGGAGGTATCGGGTGCCGGATGAGGCCACGGTGCATCGCGTGCTGGCCGGGGTGGATGGCAAGCCCCTGCGCGGCAGCTACGCCCGTACCGGCGGGGCCGGGGTGTGCACCTGCTCACCCATGACGGCGGGACCGTGCTGGCCCAGAGGCAGGTCACGGTGGGCACCAGAGAGATCTCGTGGATGCGGCCACTGCTCGATGACCTCGACCTTGACGGGGTGGTGACCGCGGACGCGCTGCACACCACCCGAGGACTCGGCACCTATCTCGCCGGGCGAGGAGCCGGTTATGTGGTCACCGTCGAGGAAAACCAGCACCGCCCGCCTGTCCGCGTCGCCCTGGCCCCAGGCCACCCATCACACCAGCACCGGCATCGGGCACGGTCGTCTCGAACAACGCACCATAGAAAGCCTGCCCGCCCCGGACGATCTCGATCTCCCGGACGCGGCAACAGTTTTCCAGATCACCCGCTACCGCACCGACCGCACCAGCGGCACCCGCGAAACCCCGCTAGCGCGCCTGATCCCCGCCGTGGCCGATCCTGCATGTCCACAATGGATCAGGCCACTGCCGGGGCCACGCGCCGTGCCTTCTCGGGCAGGTATGCCCGGAGGGTCGCTGCGACGACCCGGTCGAGGATCCGGTCGGGGAGGAAGCGCGTGAGGCGGGTCAGCAGGGCCGCGTCGCGGCCGATGGCGTAGCGGGTGCGCGGTCGGCGCGCGGTGGCGGCCTTGGCGACGATCGAGCCAGCCTTGCTCGCGGGCAGGCCGGTCCTGGTGAACGCCAGCGAGTGGGCGACGATGGCTTTCACCAGCCCGCCGTACCGCTGCTGGTGTTCGGGGGCCATTTTCTCGGCCAGTTCGGTCGCGGTGGCGGCGCCCCGGCCGGCCATCTCGGTCCGCACGGCACCAGGTTCGACCACGGCGACCTGAACGCCGTGCGGGGTGAGTTCGCGGCGAAGCGAGTCGCTGACCGCTTCGAGGGCGAACTTCGCGCCCGCGTAGGCGCCGTAGGTGGGCAGCGCGACCTTTCCGCCGACCGAGCTGATGTTCACGATCCTGCCGCCGCTCCGGTGCAGGAAGGGCAGCAGCGCTTGCGTGACCGCGACGTGCCCGAACAGGTTGACGTCGAACAGCCGCCGCCACTCGGCCAGCGGGAGGGCTTCGACCGGTGCGTTGACCGAGATGCCCGCGTTGTTGACGAGGGCGCGGAGCGGGCGGCGGCGCGGGTCGGCGGCGATGCGGTCGACGAGAGCCTGGACGTGCTCGGGGCGCGTGATGTCGAGGATCACCGGCTCGATGCCATCGGCCCGGATCGCGTCCGCGTCGCGCTCCCGGCGGACACCGGCCAGTACGTGGTAGCCGCGAGCGGCCAGCTCGCGGGCGGTCGCGGTACCCATGCCCGTCGAGGCGCCGGTGACGACCATGATCCCAGTTTGATGTGACGTTGTCATATCAACCACTGTGCCGCGCTCATGTGACACTGTCAACTACGATCGGCGCCATGGTGACGCGAGCTGAAGCTGCCGCAGCGACCCGGAGCGCTCTCGTGCGTGCCGCCTCCGATCTGCTCGACGAGGGAGGCCCCGACGCGGTGACGCTCCGCGCGGTGGGGGCCCGCGCCGGGGTCTCGCGCGGCGCACCCTACGGGCACTTCGAGCACAAGGCGCACTTGCTGACCGAACTCGCCATCAACGCCTGGAACTCGCTGGCGGACACGGTGGAACAGCTACGGGACGCCACCCCGGGCGCGCGGCTGGAGAGCGCCCTGCTGGCGCTCATCGGGGTCGGCAGGCGGCAGCCGCACCTGTACGCGCTGATGTTCGACACCCCGGTGGACGACCCGGAGGCCGCCGCGGCCGCGAGCCGCGTGGAGAACCAGTTCCTCGTCATCGTCGCCGATCTGGTCGGCGAATCCGACGCCCGCCGCTACGGCGCCCTGCTGATGTCGAGCGCGCACGGGATCGCGGGACTGGAGCTCAGCGGCCACCTGGCGAAGGAGAAGTGGCAGGTCGACGGGGACCAGCTCGTGCACATGCTGGTCGACGCGATCAAGTCCGGCACCGCCCCGGCGGAGCGCACCTAGCGCTTCACGGCGCGGACGAGACAGCCCCGCTTCGTCAACCACAACGGGAGGTCCACTCGTTCGGCCCGATCGAAAGGCACGTAGTGGTGGCGGCAGTACGCTCGAAGCTCTTCCCGGGTTTCGATCGAGGAGAACGGCTGGTTCCAGCGTTCCACCGTGACCTCGCCGAACGCGGCGCCCACGATCTCGGCCGCGTCCTCGGCGTCGAACGTCGTGGCGGGGTAGCCCTCCGGCATGAGTTCGGGATCGTTGCCGCGCGAGGAAGTGCAGGCGTAGTAGGCGCCGCCGGGGCGGAGCACGCGGGCCGCCTCGGCGATGGCGGGCATCGGGTCGGCGACGTGGTAGAGGCACCACAGATGGGTCACCTCGGCGAAAACGGCGTCGCGGAACGGGAGCGCCCGCATGTCCGCCAGCGCCACCGGCCGGTGCGGGTTCGTCGCGAGCTGGGTCGGTGACGAGTCGACGCCGACCCAGGAGACGTCGTCGGCGAGCAAGGAGGCGAGCCTGCCTTCGCCGCACCCGATGTCCAGTACGGGACCCCGCAGGTCCGGAGCGATGAGATCGTGCACGTCCCGCCGCGACCGCCAGCCCTGCCACCGGCACGGTTCGGAGTCGTAGTCCGGCGGAAGTGCGCTCATGACCGCCCGAATTCGGCGCGGATGGCCGCGGAGTGCTGCCCCAGCGCCGGGACGGGATCCATCCTCGGTTCGCGGCCGGGTGGTACCCCGGGAGGCATCAGCGCGCTCACCTCACCGGCGGGGGTGCCGACGCGCCGCCAGCGGTCGCGTGCGGCGAACTGGGGGTGTTCGGCGAACTCCGCCATGGTTCGCATGCGCGCGTTCGCGATGCCCGCGGCGTCCAAACGCGACTCCACCTCGGCGGCGGGAACATTCGCCAGTACGCCTTCGATGATGGCTGTCAGCTCGGCGTCGTTGGCGACGCGTGCGGTGTTTCCGGCGAACCGCTCAGCCAGCTCCGGGCGGCCCAGGACCTTTTCGCACAACGCGACCCACTCGCGTTCGTTCTGGACGCCGATGAACACCACGCCGTCGTCCACTGTGTACGGTCCGTACGGTGCGATCGCGGCGTGCTTGGCGCCGTTGCGCGGCGGTGGAGTTCCGCCGTAATTGGCGAAGTAGTAGGGAAAACCGGCCCACTCGGCCAGCGAGTCCAACATGGACACTTCGAGCGAAGCACCGGCTCCGGTGCGCTCGCGTTCGTAGAGCGCGGCCAGGATTCCACTGTAGGCGTACATCCCGGCGGCGATGTCGGCCACCGGGATACCCGCCTTAGCCGGCGCGTCGGGGGTCCCGGTCAGCGACACGACACCGGCTTCGCACTGCACGAGCAGGTCGTACGCCTTCTTCTCCCGGTACGGCCCGCTCGACCCGTACCCGCTGATCGTGCACACGATCAGCCCCGGATTCCCGGCGCGGACGGTCTCCGCGTCGAGGCCGAGCCTCGCGGACGCGCCGGGAGCGAGGTTCTGCACGAACACGTCCGCTTTCGCGACGAGACCCGCGGCGACCGCGCGGTCGGCCTCGTCCTTGAGATCGAGCGCGATGCTCTCCTTGTTGCGGTTGAGCCAGACGAAGTGGCTCGACTGCCCGTGCACGGTTTCGTCGTAGGCACGGGCGAAATCACCGGTACCCGGCCGCTCGATCTTGATCACGCGCGCGCCGAGGTCGCCGAGCTGCCTGGTCGCGAACGGCGCGGCGACGGCCTGTTCGAGCGCCACCACCACGACGCCGTCGAGCGGAAGTGCGTTCATCCGAGATTCCCCTCCTGTTCGAGACGGTAGGCGCGGCGCAGCACCTCGGCCAGGTGAACGGCGGTGCGATCGGACTCCCCCGCGATCTGCGTCCGGCAGCTGAACCCGTCCGAAACGACCACCGTGTCCGGGTCCGCGGCGCGGATCGCGGGCAGCATCCGATCCTCCGCGCAGGCGATCGACACGTCGTAGTGCCCGCGTTCGAAGCCGAAGTTCCCCGCCAGCCCGCAACATCCGGAGTCCAAAGTGGAGTTCCGGACGCCGGCCATGGCCAGCGCTTCTTCGTCCGCCTCGAACCCGAGCACGGCGTGCTGGTGGCAGTGCACCTGCGTGATCGCGTCGACGTCGAGCGCGCCGAGCGGAATCGGCGAACCGGCGATCATCTCGGCGAAGGTCTTCGTCCGCGAGGCGAGCAGCGCCGCGGCCGGGTCGTCTGGCACCAGCGCGGGAAGGTCGCCGCGGAAGAGCGCGGTGCAGCTCGGCTCCAGCCCCACCACGTCGTAACCGGCTTCGAGGTACGGCTTCAGCACGGCGAGGGTCCTGGTGAGCACCTTGCGCGCGGTGCCGAGCTGCCCGGTGGACACCCAGGTCAGCCCGCAGCAGACGCCCTTGTGCGGCAGCACCACGTGGTACCCGGCCGCGGTCAGCACCTCCGCCGCGGCGTCGAGCACGTCGGGGGTGAAGTAGTTGTTGAACGAGTCCGGCCACAGCACGACCGGCTTCCCGGTTCCCGGCCGCGCACCGCGCAGTTCCTTGCGCGCCCGCGTGAACGGGCGCGGCGCGAACGACGGGAGGTCGCGCTCGGGCGCGATCCCGCCGAGTCGCTTGAGCAGCGCCGACGCCCTGCTCGCGGTCACCCGGTTGGCCGCGCCGGGCGCGAGCGCGGCCAACCGCAGCCACAGCGGCAGCCAGCCCATCGAGTAGTGCGACGCCGGGCGGAGCCTGCCGCGGTAGTGCTGGTGGTAGAACTCCGCCTTGTAAGTCGCCATGTCGACATCGACCGGGCAGTCCGAGAGACAGCCCTTGCACGAAAGGCACAGGTCGAGCGCCTCACGCACTTCCTCCGAGCGCCAGCCGTCGGTGATCACCTCGCCGTTGATCATCTCGGCGAGCAGGTGTGCTCGCCCCCGCGTGGAGTGCTTCTCCTCGCGCGTGGCCCGGTAGCTCGGGCACATCACCCCACTTCCACCGGTGTTACGGCACTTTCCGACGCCGACGCACCGGCGCATCGCCTCGCCGAAGCTGCCGTGGTCCTCGGGGTAGCCGAGGAAGGTCACCGACTCCATCGACGCGGGCGCGCGGCGCGGGCGCAGGTCCGCGTCGACCGGACGCGGATCGACGAGGATGCCGGGGTTCATCCTGCCGTCCGGGTCGAAGATCCCCTTGAAGCGCGCGAACAGGTCGAGCACCTCGCGCGAGTACATCCGGGACAGCAGCTCGGACCGCGCCTGGCCGTCGCCGTGCTCACCGGAAAGCGATCCGCCGTGCGAGGCGACGAGATCGGCGGCCTGTTCGAGGAACGCGCGGAAACCCGCTTTTCCCCGCGCCGACAGCAGGTCGAAGTCGAGGCGCATGTGCAGGCAGCCCTCGCCGTAGTGGCCGTACACGACGCTGCGCCTGCCGTGTTCGCGCATGAGGTCCTTGAAATCGCGCAGGTAGGCGCCGAGCCGTTCGGGCGGCACCGCCGCGTCCTCCCAGCCCGGCCACGCCTCGGCACCGCCGGTGAGCCGGGTCGCGAGCCCGGCACCCTCCTCGCGGATGCGCCAGAGCTTGCGCTGGGCGGCCGGGTCGGTGAGCACGAGATGGCCGGTGACCTGGTCCGACAGCTCCTTCGCCAGCTCGTTCGCGCGCTGTTCGGCTTCGGCGGGCGTCGAACCGGCCAGCTCCACGAAGAGCCACGCGCCGCCGGGCGGGAGGTCGGCCGCGCCACCCCGGGAAAGCAGCGCGACCAGCTCGGCGTCGACGCCTTCGACGGTCAGCGGGGACCACGGAAGGATCGCGGGCACCGCGTCGGCGGCCGCGATATCGGCCGAGAATCCCAGTACCGCCAGCACTTTGTGCTTCGGCAGCTCGGCGAGGTCGAGCGTCGCGCCGAGCACCGTGACGCAGGTGCCCTCACTGCCGACGAGCGCCTTCGCGACGTCGAACCCGTTCTCCGGCAACAGGTGTTCGAGACCGTACCCGGACACCCGGCGTGGCCAGGTCGACAGTTCGGTGCGCAGCAACGCGAGGTTGTCCCGCACGAGCGACCGCAGCTCGGTGAACACGCGGCCCTCGGTGCCCTCGAGCGCGGCGCGCCGGTCCACTTCGGACGGAGTAGTGGCGCCGAGGCTGAGCGCGGTCCCGTCGTATAGCAGGACGTCCATGCCCGCCACGGTGTCCGCGGTGCGGCCCCACGCGACCGAATGCGACCCGCACGCGTTGTTGCCGATCATGCCGCCGATCGTGCAGCGGCTGTGCGTCGACGGGTCGGGCCCGAACCGCAGGCCGTGCGGGGCGGCGAGCGCCTGCAGGTCGTCGAGGACGGTGCCCGGCGCGACACGGGCCCGGCGCGCACCCGGATCGAGCTGGTGCACCCCGCCGAGGTGGCGCGAGAAGTCGAGGATCAGGCCCGGCCCGCACGAGTTGCCCGCGACGCTGGTGCCACCGCCGCGCGCGGTCAGCGGAACGCCGAGTTCTCGGCAGGCCGCGACGGTCGCGTGCACGTCGTCGAGGGTTCCCGGCCGCACCACACCCGCCGGGACGTGCCGGTAGTTGGAGGCGTCGGTGGTGTAGAGCGCCAGGCTTCCCGCGTCGAAGAAGACCTCGCCCGTCACGCGGCCGGTGAGCAGCCGCCGGAGTTGTTCACGCACGAGCCCCATTGTTCCCGTTCCGCCCAGTGGAACAATCGTGTTGCGCGCGCCCGGCGCGCCGAGCAGAGTCACGGCCATGGACGACGCCTCCGTGCGGGACGCGGCGGACGCGCTCGCGCGCGCCTACGCCACCGGCACCCCGATCCGGCCGATCGTCGAATCCCATCCCGGCGCGACCCTCGGCGACGCCTACCGGATCCAGCTCGCCCAGGTCCGCGAGTGGGCACGGGCGGGCGAGGTGGTCAAGGGCCACAAGGTAGGGCTGGCCTCGGCGGCGATGCAGCGGCAGATGGGCGTCGACCAGCCGGACTACGGCCACCTCACCGGCGGCATGTTCCACCTCGAACACCAGCCGATCCCGCACCGCGGCTTCCTGCAGCCGAGGATCGAGCCGGAGATCGCGTTCGTACTGAACCGCGAGCTGACCGGGCCGGGGGTGACCGCCGCGGACGCGGTGCGCGCGGTGGACTTCGTCCTGCCCGCGCTGGAGATCGTGGACTCGCGGATCGCCGACTGGCGGATCTCCATTGTGGACACCGTGGCGGACAACGCGTCGTCCGGCGGGGTGGTGCTCGGCAGCAGGCCCACCCTTTTGTCCACAGTGGACCTGAGGCTGGCCGGGTGCACGCTGCACTCGAACGGCGCGCTCGCCGCGACCGGGGCAGGCGGCGCGGTGCTCGGCTCACCGCTCAACGCCCTGGTGTGGCTGGCGAACACCGTCGGCCCGCTCGGCGTCAGCCTCGAACCGGGGCACGTGATCCTGCCCGGTTCGATGACCGGCGCGATCGGGGTCTCGCCGGGCGACACCGTGGTCGCCGCGGTCGCCGGGCTCGGCACCGTCACCGCCGTCTTCGACCGGCAGGAGGACGACCGATGACCGGGTGGACCGTCACCAGCGCCGCCGAAGCGCTGCTGGCAGCCGAGCGCACCGCGACGGCGCGGCCGTCGCTCACCGGCGAGTGGGCCGGGCTCGACCTGCGTACCGCCTACGCCGTGCAGGACGAGGCGCTGCGGATCCGGGTGGCCCGCGGTGAACGGGTCGTCGGCGTGAAGCTCGGGCTGACCTCGAAGGCCGAGCGGGAGCGGATGGGCGCCGACCGGCCGATCGTCGCGTGGCTCACCGACGCGATGGTGCTGCCGGCCGGGGCCCCGCTGCCGGGCGCCGGGCTGATTCACCCGCGCGTGGAGCCCGAGATCGCGTTCACGCTCAGCCGCGCCCTGGCCGGGCCCGGTGTCACCGCGGCGGCCGCGCTGGCCGCTGTCGACACCGTGCACGCCGGGCTGGAAATGATCGACAGCCGGTTCGACGGCTACCAGTTCACCATTGCGGACGCGGTCGCCGACAACGGGTCGTCGAGCCTGTTCACGCTCGGTTCCGTCGCCGCCGCCCCGCGTGGTCTGGACCTCGCGCTCGAAGCCTGCCTGCTGGAGGTCGACGGGTCCGTTGTGGACAGTGCGACCGGCGCCGCGGTGCAGGGACACCCCGCCGAGGCGCTCGCACTGGCCGCGAACCTGCTCGGTGAACGGGGTTCACGACTGGAAGCGGGCTGGGTGGTGCTCACCGGCGGGATGACCGACGCGGTGCCGTCGGCCGCGGGCGGGCGCGTCGCGGCCCAGTTCACCTCGCTCGGCACCGTCACCCTCGACTGCGGGCGAACCTGACCGGCTGGTCCAGACCACGGCGGGCGAACGCGCGGTCACCGTCCGTCCACGCCCTGGTGGAGGGCGATTTCACCACTACCCGACGAAGGTCGGGGAATACCCCTAAATGTTCCCTAAATCTCAACGAGATTCGAGACATACCGGCGACGGTAGCTGAAACTGTCGTAGTCCCGAGTTTTACTGGGGGTACAGGGAGGAGGCACCAGATGCCTCAAGAGAGCGAACTGAACTATCGGGAACGCGCCACCCTCCGCGCGGTGGCGCTGGGCACTGCCGAGATCACCTGCAGCTCCGAGCCGGACCTGTTCATCGACGGGCTCGCCTGCTGCGACCAGACCACCGCACACCAGCTCGCCAACCGCGGATTCATCGTTCCGGTCCGCGAAGGGCGCCCGGGTGCGCGGGTACCGGCCATCATCAGCGAAGAGGGCGCGGCCGCGCTGGCCGCCTACCTCGCCGCCACGATCGCCGCTTAGAGCTTTACGCGAGCAGGGATGGCCGGGACCACACCGGCCACCCCGTAGTAAGACTCGCCCCGGGGGTACAAAAGCGCCCCGGTGTGGTGTCCGGCGCGGCGACGCGTGCTTGTCTGGGGGCAAGTGACGCGTCGACCGGACACCACACCGGGGCGCTCCCCTGTCTCCAGCCCGTTCCGCGCACCCTGAAGGTGACCTCGGGGCATCCAGCGCCAATTTCTCCGCCTTCGCGAGCACGCGGCCGGAGCCGCTCACGCCCTGAAGGTGACCTTGACGGCATCTGAGTCCCCGAAGGTCACAGTGACGATGCGCGCGTCGATTCCGGTGAGATGGGTGGCGGAAGCGGGGAGCCGCCCGGGGCTGGGTCCCTGAAGGGCGCCTTCGGGGAATCTGACGCCGTGATCTCGCCCCTCACGGCACGCGCCATGGTGCCGCTGATGCCCTGAAGGTGCCCTTCAGGGCGCCAGATTCCCTCAAGGGCACCTTCAGGACATGCGCAGCGAATCTTGCCTTGGCCTCTGTAAGAGCATCCTTCGGGGCATGACGAGCCAAGGCATGCATCCCCGTAAGAGGGTCACGGGTCCAGGCGGATCCAGTGCTCCCCGGCCTCTTCGGTGCGCGCGGCGCCGCCGGTCCGATCGGCCAGCCAGTGCGTGAACTCGTCCAGTTCGGTGCCGCGGACGCCCACCTCGAACCTGGCCTCGGCGCCGAAGGACGTCCCCTGCAGCGGGTACGGCGACTCGCGCAGGTCGTTCTCCACGCGGCCGGCCCTGCCGTAGTCCACGGTCACCGCGATCACCCGCAGCCGCCGGTACCGCGCGGTGCCCGCCTCGTCGAGTGCGTCGGCGACCGCCTGCCCGTAGGCCCGGATGAGGCCGCCCGCCCCGAGCAGCACGCCGCCGAAGTACCGCGTGACCACGGCGACGGTGTTCGTCAGCTCCCGGCGCCGGAGCACCTCGAGCATCGGCGCGCCCGCCGTGCCCGCCGGTTCACCGTCGTCGTTCGAGCGCTGGGTCCTGCCGTCGGCGCCGAGCACGAACGCGTGGCAGTGGTGCCGGGCGGCCGGCTCGGCCTTGCGGCGGGTGGCGATCACCTCGCGCGCCCGTTCCTCGGTGCCCGCCGGGGCGAGGGCGCACAGGAACCGCGAGCGGCGCACCTCGATCTCGTGCACGGTCGCGGTGGCTACGGTGCGGTACTCGTCATCCACACGGGCACTCTTTCATTGAGCCAGTTAGTCACAGTCTGATTACGGGACGTTAGGGTCAGCCAGGACCACAAAACGGACACGCGGTGCGGACCTGAGACCGCACTGGTCCTACTGGCTGGTATCCGTTCAGTGGAAAGAAGCAGGTCAGCCGGGTATCGTTCCAGGTGACGAGACGTCTGCGTCCGCGATGTGGACCGAAAGGTAACAAGTCAACGCAGACGTGGCATTTCCCACGCGCGTCGAGCGACGTATGTCGGTAACAGCGAATTCACACTATCGTCGTTAGACCCGGCGAACCCGGAGACGAAGGAACGCGCCGTCCGGCCCACCACCACATCGGGTCAGAGACCAGGCGCGTACAGCCAGTGCGACGCACAATGACGTGTGTCCATCGGCCACCCAGCGCAGTGTGGCCTCGATGATGCCTGCGGGCCTTCCCGCCAAGAGCCCGCCAGGAGCTCACGCATCTCTCGACTGACCAATCGCGGTCCCGAGTGGCCCCGTTAGCAAGTGCGGCAGATTCCCCGGAATCCCGCACTTTCGGGTGAACTCGGTCGCGCCGACGCCTTGGGAGGCGGCCAGCCGTGACCCGCCACGCACACAAGCCCCGCGAGGGGCTGTACGACGAGCAGTACGAGCACGACGCCTGCGGTGTGGCCTTCGTGGCCGACCTCGCCGGACGACGAGACCACAGCATCGTGCGCAAGGCGCTGGTCGCGCTGCGCAACCTCGAACACCGCGGCGCCAGGGGCGCCGAGCCGGACACCGGCGACGGCGCCGGGATCCTCATCCAGGTTCCCGACGCGTTCTACCGCGAGGTCGTCGACTTCACCCTGCCCGAGCCGGGCGCCTACGCGGTGGGCACCGCATTCCTGCCGAGGGACGAAAAGTGCCGCGGCCGGGCGATGACGACGATCGAGCGCATCGCCGCCGAAGAGGGCATGCAGGTGCTCGGCTGGCGCGAGCTGCCGGTGCACGCCGAACACTGCGGGCCGACGGCCGCGACGACGATGCCGTACTTCACGCAGCTCTTCGTCACCGCGCGCGAACCGGGCGTGCGGGACCTCGCGTTGGAACGGCTCGCGTTCTGCGTGCGCAAGCGGGTCGAGCACGAACTCGCCGACGCCGATGTCGACGGCACCACCGGCGCGTACTTCCCCAGCCTTTCCTCGCGCACGATCGTCTACAAGGGAATGCTCACCGAGCCGCAGGTCGAGCTGTTCTTCGGCGACCTCTCCGACGAGCGCGTGGTGAGCGCGATCGGGCTCGTGCACTCCCGGTTCTCCACCAACACCTTCCCGTCGTGGCCGCTGGCGCACCCGTACCGGTACGTCGCGCACAACGGCGAGATCAACACCTTGCGCGGCAACCGGAACTGGATGGACGCGCGGGAGTCGATGCTCGAATCGGGGCTCATCCCCGGCGAGCTGGAGCGGATCTACCCGATCATCACGCGCGGCGCGAGCGACTCCGCCTCCTTCGACGAGGTGCTCGAACTGCTGCACCTCGGTGGCCGGAGCCTGCCGCATTCGGTGCTGATGATGATCCCCGAGGCGTGGGAAAACCACGAGGAGATGGATCCCGCCCGCCGCGCGTTCTACGAGTTCCACTCGACGCTGATGGAGCCGTGGGACGGCCCCGCGCTGGTGTCGTTCACCGACGGCACCCAGATCGGCGCGGTGCTCGACCGCAACGGCCTGCGCCCGGCGCGGTACTGGGTGACCGAGGACGGGCTCGTGGTGCTGGCCAGCGAGGTCGGCGTGCTGGAGATCGAACCGTCGAGCATCGTCCGCAAGGGCAGGCTCGAACCGGGCCGCATGTTCCTCGTCGACACCGCCGAGGGCCGGATCATCGACGACGAGGAGATCAAGGGCGGGCTCGCCGCGGAGCACCCGTACGGCGAGTGGGTCGGAAAGGGCCTGCTGCACCTCGACGACCTGCCGGAACGCGACCGCGAAGTGCCGACGCACCATTCGCTGGTCCGCCGGCAGCAGGCGTTCGGCTACACCGAAGAAGAGCTCGACGTGCTGCTGCAGCCGATGGCCCGCACCGGCGCCGAGCCGATCGGGTCGATGGGCAACGACTCGCCGCTGGCCTCGCTGTCCAGCAGGCCCAGGCAGCTCTTCGACTACTTCATCCAGCTCTTCGCCCAGGTCACCAACCCGCCACTGGACGCGATCCGCGAGGAGCTGGTGACCGCGCTCGGCACCCAGCTCGGCGCGGAGCCGAACCTGCTCGACGCCAGCGCGGAGTCCTGCCGCCGGATCGTGCTGCCGTTCCCGGTGCTGGACAACGACGAGCTGGCGAAGCTCGTGCACGCCAACGACGACGGCGATCTCCCCGAGTTCCAGGCGGTCACCGTGCTGGGCCGGTACGACGTCGACGGCGGCGGCGAGGCGCTCGTGCGCAGGCTCGACGAAATCCGCACCGAGGTGTCCGAGGCGATCGAGGACGGCGCGCGGCTCATCGTGCTGTCGGACCGCGGTGTCGACGAGAAGCACGCGGCGATCCCGTCGCTGCTGCTCACCGGCGCGGTGCACCACCACCTGGTGCGCGAGAAGACCCGCACGCAGGTCGGGCTCGTGGTCGAGTCCGGCGACGCGCGCGAGGTGCACCACATCGCGCTGCTCATCGGGTACGGCGTGGCCGCGGTCAACCCGTACATGGCGATGGCGACCGTGGAGGAAATGGCTCAGCAGGGCCTGATCCCCGGTGTCGACGCGAAGCACGCGACGCGGAACCTGATCAAGGCGCTCGGCAAGGGCGTCCGCAAGACGATGTCGAAGATGGGCGTTTCGACGGTCGCCTCCTACACCGGCGCGCAGATCTTCGAGGCGATCGGGCTCGGCGCGGAAGTCATCGAAAACTGTTTCACCGGAACGACTTCGCGCCTCGGCGGCGTCGGATTCGAGACGCTGGCGAGGGAAGTGCACGAACGGCACCGCCGCGCCTACCCGCGTGACGGCGTGCGCGCGAGCCACCGCGAACTCGAAACCGGTGCCGACTACCAGTGGCGCCGCGAGGGCGAACCGCACCTGTTCAACCCGCAGACCGTGTTCAAGCTCCAGCATTCGACGCGGGCCGGGAAGTACGAGGTCTTCAAGGAGTACACGAAGGCGGTCAACGACCAGTCCGAGAAGCTGCTGACGCTGCGCGGGCTGTTCGACTTCAAGAAAAACGAGCGCCGAGCTGTGTCTATCGACGAGGTCGAACCGGTCTCCGAGATCGTCAAGCGGTTCGCCACCGGCGCGATCTCCTACGGCTCGATCTCGATGGAGATGCACCAGACCCTGGCGATCGCGATGAACCGGATCGGCGGCAAGTCGAACACCGGCGAGGGCGGCGAAGACCCCGAACGGCTCTACGACCCGGAGCGCCGTTCCGCGGTGAAGCAGGTCGCGAGCGGGCGGTTCGGCGTGACCAGCGAGTACCTGGTCAACGCGGACGACATCCAGATCAAGATGGCGCAGGGCGCGAAGCCGGGCGAGGGCGGGCAGCTCCCCGGCGCGAAGGTGTACCCGTGGATCGCGAAGACGCGGTTCTCCACGCCGGGCGTCGGGCTGATCTCCCCGCCGCCGCACCACGACATCTACTCGATCGAAGACCTGGCCCAGCTCATCCACGACCTCAAGAACGCCAACCCGGACGCGCGCATCCACGTGAAGCTGGTGTCCGAGGTCGGCGTCGGGACGGTCGCCGCGGGCGTGTCCAAGGCGCACGCGGACGTCGTGCTCATCTCCGGCCACGACGGCGGGACGGGCGCTTCGCCGCTGTCGTCGATCAAGCACGCGGGCGGCCCGTGGGAACTGGGGCTCGCCGAGACGCAGCAGACGCTGCTGGCGAACCGGCTCCGCGACCGGATCGTGGTGCAGACCGACGGCCAGCTCAAGACCGGCCGCGACGTGGTCATCGCGGCGCTGCTCGGCGCCGAGGAGTTCGGGTTCGCGACCGCGCCGCTGGTGGTGTCCGGCTGCATCATGATGCGCGTGTGCCACCTCGACACCTGTCCGGTGGGTGTGGCGACGCAGAACCCCAAGCTGCGCGCCAAGTTCAGCGGCAAGGCCGACTACGTCGTGAACTTCTTCGAGTTCATCGCGCAGGAGGTGCGGGAGTACCTGGCGGAGCTGGGTTTCCGGTCGATCGCCGAGGCGGTCGGGCACGCGGAGGTACTCGACAAGCGCAAGGCCGTCGAGCACTGGAAGGCCGAGGGCCTCGACCTGACGCCGATCTTCCACGTGCCCGAGCTGGAGCCGCGCGCCGCGCGCCACCAGGTCGTGGCGCAGGACCACGGGCTGGACAAGGCGCTCGACAACACGCTCATCCAGCTCGCCGAGGGCGCGCTCAGCTCGGGCGACAAGGTGCGCCTCGAACTGCCCGTCCGCAACGTCAACCGGACCGTGGGCACCATGCTCGGCTCCGAGCTGACCAAGCGGTGGGGCGGCGAAGGGCTGCCCGACGACACGATCGACGTGACCTTCACCGGCACCGCGGGCCAGTCGTTCGGCGCGTTCCTGCCGAAGGGCATCACGCTGCGGCTCGTCGGCGACGGCAACGACTACGTCGGCAAGGGCCTTTCGGGCGGCCGGATCGTGGTGCGCCCGTCGGCGGACGCGCAGTTCGCCGCCGAGGAGCACATCATCGCGGGCAACGTGATCGGCTACGGCGCCACGAGCGGTGAACTGTTCCTGCGCGGCAAGGTCGGCGAGCGGTTCTGCGTGCGCAACTCCGGCGCGGTCGCGGTCGTCGAAGGCGTCGGCGACCACGGCTGCGAGTACATGACCGGCGGGCGCGTGGTGGTGCTCGGGCCGACCGGCCGGAACTTCGCGGCCGGGATGTCCGGCGGCGTCGCCTACGTGCTCGACCTCGACGGCCGCCGCGTCAACGGCGAGATGGTCGACCTCGACCCGCTCGACGGCGACGACGCGGACTTCCTGCGGGAGACCGTGGAACGGCACTTCGTGGAGACGGAGTCGAGCGTGGCGCGCGCGCTGCTCGCCGACTGGGACAGTGGCGTCGACCGGTTCTCGAAGGTCATGCCGAAGGACTACAAGCGGGTGCTCGCGGCGCAGGCGGCGGCGGAGCGCGAAGGCCGCGACGTGAACGAGGCGATCATGGAGGCGGCTCATGGCTGACCCCAAGGGTTTTCTGACGACCGAACGGGAACTTCCGACCAGGCGGCCGGTTCCGTTGCGGCTGATGGACTGGCGCGAGGTCTACGAGGACTTCGCGACCACGAAGCTGGAGAAGCAGGCGGGCCGCTGCATGGACTGCGGCATCCCGTTCTGCCACCAGGGTTGTCCGCTGGGAAACCTCATCCCCGAGTGGAACACGCTGGTGTGGCGGCAGGACTGGCAGGACGCGATCGAGCGGCTGCACGCGACCAACAACTTCCCGGAGTTCACCGGGACGCTGTGCCCGGCGCCGTGCGAGACCGCGTGCGTGCTCGGCATCAACGACGACCCGGTGACGATCAAGCGCGTCGAGATCTCGATCGTCGACCGCGCCTTCGAGGAGGGCTGGGTCACCCCGCAGGTGCCGGAGACCCGCACCGGCAAGAAGGTCGCCGTGGTCGGGTCCGGCCCGTCGGGGCTGGCCGCGGCGCAGCAGCTCACCAGGGCCGGGCACGACGTGGTGGTGTTCGAGCGGGCCGACAAGATCGGCGGCCTGCTCCGGTACGGCATCCCCGAGTTCAAGATGGAGAAGCACCGTCTCGATCGCAGGCTGGACCAGATGCGGGCCGAGGGCACGGAGTTCCGCACGAGCGTGAACGTCGGCGTCGACCTCACGGTCGAGGAGCTCACGGGGTCCTACGACGCGGTGGTGCTGGCCGGTGGCGCGACCGCGTGGCGCGACCTGCCGATCGACGGCCGCGAGCACGAGGGCGTCTACCAGGCGATGGAGTACCTGCCCCCGGCGAACCGGGTCGCGTGCGGTGAGCTGGAGACCTCGCCGATCAGCGCCGAGGGCAAGCACGTGGTGGTCATCGGCGGCGGCGACACCGGCGCGGACTGCGTCGGCACGGCGCACCGCCAGGGCGCGAAGTCGGTGACGCAGCTCGAAATCATGCCGAAGCCGCCGGAGGCGCGCCCGGACGCGAACCCGTGGCCGACCTACCCGATGATCTACCGCGTCTCGTCGGCGCACGAAGAGGGCGGCGAGCGCCTGTACTCGGTGAACACGCAGGAGTTCCTCGCCGACGAAGACGGGAACCTCCGCGCGCTCTCGCTGGTGGAGGTGCGTCGCGAGGACGGGAAGTTCGTACCGGTCGAGGGCACCGAGCAGGAGCTGCCCGCGCAGCTCGTGCTGCTCGCGATGGGGTTCCTCGGGCCGCAGCGCGAGGGCCTGCTGGCCGAGCTGGACGTGGAGCTGGACGAGCGCGGCAACGTGCGGCGCGACGCGAACTTCAAGACCAGCCTGGACAACGTGTTCGTCGCGGGTGACATGGGCCGCGGCCAGTCGCTGATCGTGTGGGCGATCGCGGAGGGCCGCTCGGCCGCCGCGGGCGCGGACGCGTACCTCACCGGCCGGGACGTGCTCCCCGCCCCGATCGCCCCGACGGACAGGCCGATCTCCTAGCCCGATCGGGCAACCCCCAGACCAGCCGTGGGGCTTCGTCAACGAAGCCGGAGCCCCACGGCTGCCCACCCCGCGCGACGCCAAAGGCGAGCCCACCGGACGCACCCGCCGACCCGGCCAGCGCGACAAACGACACTGTCAACATTTGTTAACGGGCTCTGGCTGTGGCACCATCTCGTGCCTATGAGGGCTGGGGAGAAGGTTCTGTTCGAAGGACGGGACCTCGGGGAGATCCGTGACGCCATGTCGACCCGTTTCGGGTCGCGCGTGCTGCACGCGGTCAAGCCGGGGCCCGATCACGAGGTGCTCCGGATCACGCAGCTGGGCTCCGGGGCCGGCGATGTCACGATGCTCGACGTCGAGTGCGGCCCGGCGATACTGGTCCGTCCCGACGTGCTGGACGACCGGTATCTGCTGAGCATCCCGCTCGCGGGCACCGGCTGGACCGAGGTCGACGGCGAGCAGGTCGGCACCCGCGACGTGCTGCTGGGGCCGGCGCAGACCAAGGTGTCGATCAGCCGGAACGGCGGCAACAGGGCACTCGTGCTGCATTTCACCCGCGAGGCGATCGACGCCGCTGCCGCGGACCGGCTCGGCCACGAGCCGGGAGGGCCGACGAGGTTCTCCCCCGCGGTCAGGTCCGACAACGCGAGGACGGCCGCGTGGCTGGAGCTGGCGCGCACGCTCGCCGAGACCGCGCGGCGGGGACTGCTCGACGATTCGCCGCTCGGGCGGCACCATCTCGAACAGCTCCTCATCCACGGCCTGTTCGAGGCCCAGCCGCACACCTTCCACGACGCGCTGGAGCGGCACGAAGCGGCTTCGATGCCCGCCGTGGTGCGGCGCGCCGTTTCCTTCTGCGAAGAAAACGCGAGCGAACCCATCACGGTCAGCGATATGGCGAAGGCCGCCGGTACCAGCGTTCGCGCGCTCCAACGGGGGTTCCGCACCCAGCTCGGGACGAGCCCGCTGGGGCATCTCCGGCAGGTGCGGCTGGCACGCGTGCACGAGGATCTGCGCGCTATCGGGCAGGGTGACCAGCCGGGAACCGTCACGGAGGTGGCACTGCGATGGGGTTTCCCGCACCTGGGCCGGTTTTCCCAGCTGTACCGGGAAACCTACGGGGAGCCGCCGTCCCACACCCTGCGCTCGGCGTGACTATCCGGGAAACGTCCACCGACGAGTGCGCGATTCGGATACCCACGGCCGCCAGGATGTGACTACACTTCACAGCAGGATCCCGCGCCAGACGCGAGGATCGACAGACCCGATGCGCCGAACCTACCTCCCCAGGGGCTCGGCGCATCGGCCTTTTCCGGGGCTTTTTCCCGCTCCAGGGCCACTTTTCCGGGGAACCGAATCGCCCGTGCGGCCGTGACGAATCCAATTCGTCCCACCCGAACGGCGGTCGACGCGCCTTCCCTCGCTGGCAAGGACATGCGCAGACCAGCACTGCCGCCCGCACCCGTTAGGGCGTACGGGGCGGCCAGGCCACGGATCGACCATGCGACAAGCACTGTGCGTCGACGCCCATACCGGAGGAACTGTCCGCTATGGACGATCGAGAGGCGGCGGCGAACAAGCCCGTGGCGCCGTGCTGGCCACCATGACGGCACTCAAGGCCGTCATGGTGGCCGGCACGGGTGAAAACCGCGTCGGGAAATCGGTTACCCGGCGAGAATTCGCGTCAGGGAAGTGAAGGCGTCCGGGGTGAGGGTCAAACGACCGCCATCCCGGTCCTTCGTATCCCGAATCCCGATCACCGACGACGCCACCGCGATCTCGACGCACTTATCGGGATCGCCCGACGAGTAACTGGACTTGCGCCACGCCACACTTTCTAGTCGATCAACCATCCTGCCTACCTCAGGCCGTCCCTCGTTTGCCTTAACCGCGCCAGTGTCTCACCCTCCCCGAGCGCGTTGACGACAAGCGAGTCGAAGGTCAACTGGTAGGTCCGAACCTGAGCCGGGTCGGCGCGGCACTCACCACGGTTCAAATCCGAGACGTAGACCCACTTCGACGGACCACCGCCGATCTCCAGCGTCAGCAGGCTGAACCCGTCACCGAGTGCCGCGTGCGCGCCGACAGCGAAGGGCAAGAGCTGGAGCGTCACGTTGGGCAGCTTCGCCACGTCGATGAGGTGGTTGATCTGCTCCACCAACGCCTCCGGACCACCAACCTGGCAATGGATCGCCGCCTCGCCCAGCACCAGGTGAACCTCTGGCGGGTTCTTCCCGGTCAACAGGGACCGGCGGCGGATCCGCGACTGCACCACGTCATCGACATCGGCCGGGGCCACTGTCTTCGAAGTCGAGATCAGGGCGCGGGCGTACGCCTCGGTCTGGAACAGGCCCGGCACCAGCTCGCCCTGGTGGAACCGAAGCTCCGTGGCGTCCTGTTCGAGCCCGAAGTACTGCCGGGACCAGTCGGGCACCTTGCCGTAGCTGCCACGGCGGCGAGCCTGCGCCGCGATGTCCCGGATGCGCGTGGCCGTCGCCTTGCTCGCACCGTAGAACGCGAGCAGCTTGTCGATCTCGGCTGCGGCCAACGCGCCTTCACCGCGTTCGGAGCGGTAGATCTTCGTTGCGTACCAGCCCGTGTGGGTCACCACCGCTTCGACGTCCTTGCCCGCGGCCTCGCGGAGCTCGCGGAGTTCGAAGCCGAGCAGGACACGGGATGCGACGGGACCTTTGACCATGCGCGGAGACTACCGTGCGAAAACGTACCACTACCATGCGGGTTGATAACTTGTACTACAAGTTCTACAGTGATGCGGACCACCGACCGAGGGGATGTCATGAGGGAAGCACTGGGCAGTCCGCAATGGACGGACGAGCAGGTCCGGCTCGCCGCGGACCTGCTCGTCAACGAGCACCCACCGGCGAGGTTCTGCCTGCTCGGCATCATCCGCGACACCGACGGCGAGGTGGTCGACCTCGAACTGATCGGGTACGGGCTGCAGATGCACGCCGACGCGTTCGCCTACCTGCCGTCCACGCCCCATTCGCGCACCACCACGTGGCACGGCAGCTCCGTGCACACGCTCATGCTCCGCCACGGCGGCGACGACCTGCTCGTGCACTGGCTCGACGACGAGTCCTGAAGCCTGCCGCCGCGAGGCGGTACGGAGCCGGGCGGGAGTGGGCCGTCCCTCAACGCCTCCACTCCCGCCCGCGTCTGTTTCCCAGGGAAACGCCTAGACCGCGCGAAGATCCACGCCTGCGGCTTCGAAGCGGCGTTTCAGGTCGGCGGGGACTTCGGCGTCGGTGACCACGGTGTGCACGGCGCCGATCTCGCAGATCCGCGCGAATGCGTGGAGGCCGAGCTTCGAGGAATCCGCCGCGACGACCACGCGCGTGCCGCGACGCACCATCAGCCGGTTGATGTTGGCCTCGCCCTCGTGGTGCGCGAACGCACCACCGTCGGGGTCGAGCGCGTCGACGCCCAGGATCACCAGATCGAGTGCGATCTCCGAGAGCACCTTCGTGGCGAGCGGGCCGGTCAGCTCGAACGAGTGCGGGCGCGCGACCCCGCCGGTCACCACGAGCTTGAGATGGCGCCGCACGGCGAGTTCCGCGGCGATGTTGAGCGCGTTCGTCACCACCGTGAGGCCCGGCCCGTCCCGCGTGGTCAGGTCGCGCCGGGTGCTGAGCACCCTGGCGATCTCCGTCGTGGTGGTGCCGCCGTTGAGGCCGACCACGGCGCCGGGCGGCACGAGCGCGGCGACCTCGGTGGCGATCCGCGACTTCTGCGGCGCGTGCCGCCCCGACTTGTAGCGCAGCGGGAGGTCGTAGGACACCGAGCTGGCCACCGCACCGCCACGGGTCCTGGTGAGCAGGCTCTGCTCGGCGAGGTGGTCGAGATCGCGCCGCACGGTCGCGGTCGAGACGGTGAGTTCGGCGCTCAGCTCCTCGACCTCCACCTTGCCGCGCTGCCCCACGATTTCGAGCAGGCGGGCGAGCCGGACGTGGCGTTTCACTTCTTCATCCGGAAGTCGTAGCGCGCGGGCAGCGGCTCGTCACCGGCGAGCGCCTGCCAAGTGTCCGAAAGGGACGTTTCCCCTTCGCGGACATCGGGCAGCTCGAAGCCGTCGGTGAAGATCCGCAGCGCCCCCTCGCGGTCGCCCAGTGCGAGCTTCACGCGTGCTTCGAGCAGCTTGATCCGGCCGTGCGCGCGGAGTTCCGGAGACAGGGCTTCGATCAGCGCCCCTGCCGAAGCCGGATCGTCCAGCGCCGCGGTGACCGCTTCGATCGCGAGTGGACGGACGCCGGGCGCCATCCGGTGCGCCGCGGCGAGCAGAGCCGCGGGGTCCTCACCCGCGACGGCGAGGTTGCGCAGCGCCCACGGGTTCGGGCTCGCCTCCACCGAAGCACGCCACGCTTCGACGGCACCGGCCCTGTCCTCGGCGTACCAGCGCGCGACCCCGCGGTGGTACCAGACCTCCCAGCTTTCGGCCGCCTTCTCCAGCAGCGCGCGCCACGGCTCGGACACCAGCGTCCCGGCGGGCGCGGCCAGCGGATCGGTACCGCCCATGGCGCCGTCGAGCAGCGCGAGCCACGGCCGCTGCGCCTCGCCGAGGGTGTCCGCGGGGAACGGCGTCCCCGGCAGCGCGGGCCCACCGGAGCGGGCGGCCTCCAGCGCGCCCCAGCCCGAACCGCGGTGCAGGATCTCCGCGGGCTCGCGATCGGCGATCTCCCGCCACCGCTGGTGCCGCTCGTCGAGGTCCGCGAACGGGAGCGTGCCCTCCGCGGCCCGCACGGCCGAATCCCAGTCGCCGTGCGCGCTGTCCGTCCTGATCGGACCGTAGGCCTCCAGCCACTCCCACGCCTGCCCGGCGGGCAGCCGCAGGTGTTCGAGCTGGGTCCGCGCGAGGCCCGCCTGGATCTCCAGGTAGCCCGGCGCGCCCGGCGCCAGCCACTCCTGCCAGTGGTGCCCGCCGTCGGACTCCCCCCAGACGAAGAGCTTGCGGCCGCGCAGGCGGCGCGTCGAAAGCTGCGCGAGCCCCCGTCCGTCGGCTTCGACCGCGGCGATCCACGGATCGTGGTCCTGGCGCACTTCGAAGAAGAAGTCCGCCGCCTGCTCGTGCCGCGCCGGGTAGGTGAGATCGGATTCGCCCGGCACCGCGACGAGGTCGAGCCGCCCGCCGTAGCCGTAGTGCCACGCCTGCGTCGCCGGGGCGAGCACACGGGTGTGCTCGGTCCTGGTCACCGCGATGTTCGACCACCAGTACGCCGGGACGTCATGGGGGTGCGGGTTGCGGACCCGGACGCCGACGTGCAGGAACTCGGAGTCCGGCGGCAGCCAGAAGTCCACCTGGTAGGGCAGGTCCCTGGTCCGCTCCCATTCCCACAGCCGCAGCACCGGTGTCCCGTCCGGACCGTCCACACGCGACGCGTGCATGGGCTCGCAGGTGAGCGCGGTGTGCCCGGTGCTGCCGAGGTTCCACTCGACCCCGCCGGCGAACCAGGCGCCGCGAAGGCCGAGGTTCGCGGGCTGGAACACCGGGTTCCGGTACAGCAGCTCGCGCTGCTCCCCCTTGTGGAACAGGGAAAAGAGCCTGCCGCCGAGCGACGGCAGCACGGTGGCGGTGACGTGGTCGTTCTCCAGCACCAGCGCGGGAAGCGCGCGCTCGCGCCGGTCGCGGTCGTAGGAGTCCTGGAGCAGGCAGGGCAGCACGCTGCGCAGCGCGCCGTACTCCACATTGGACGCCAGGTCGGCGGGAAGCTCGCCGAGGTTCGTGACGCGCTGCGCCTTGTCCAGCAGCACCAGCGGTGGCAGCGGGTTCTCCCCGCCCAGTTCCGCGCACGGCAGGCGGACCTCGCCGCGGTACAGGCGCGTCATCAGCCGGGCAGCCGTTCACCGGTGGCAGCGTCGAAGCGGTGCGCGGCGTCAGGCAGCGGCACCAGCCCGATCCGGTCGCCGCGCTGCCACGGCGCCATGCCGGGGGTGCGCACGGTCAGCGGCTGCTCGTGCTCGGGCGTCGCGCAGTACAGGTACTGGTCGCTGCCCAGTTCCTCGACCACCTCGACGGTCGCCGAGATGGCACCCGGGGTTCCGTCCACGTCCTCGGTGATCCGCCAGCCCTCCGGGCGCACGCCGAGCACGTGCTCGCCTTGAGGCAGCAGGTTCATCGCGGGCGAGCCGATGAAACCGGCCACGAACAGGTTCGCCGGTTTCGCGAAGAGGCCGACCGGGGTGTCGCACTGCTGCAGGGTGCCGTCCTTGAGCACGGCCACCCTGTCCCCCATGGTCATCGCCTCGACCTGGTCGTGCGTGACGTAGATCGTGGTGACGCCGAGCCTGCGCTGGAGCGAGGCGATCTGCGTCCGCGTCTGCACCCGGAGCTTGGCGTCCAGATTGGACAGTGGTTCGTCCATGCAGAACACCTGCGGGCGCCGCACGATCGCCCTGCCCATCGCCACCCGCTGGCGCTGCCCGCCGGACAGCTTCGCGGGCTTGCGGTCGAGATAGGGCTCCAGATCGAGCAGTTCGGCGGCTTCGGCGACCATGCGCGCCCGCTCCGCCTTGGGCACCTTGCCGATCTTCAGGTGGAAGCCGATGTTCTCGGCCACCGTCATGTGCGGGTAGAGCGCGTAGTTCTGGAACACCATCGCGATGTCGCGGTCCTTCGGCGGCAGGTCGGTCACGTCGCGGTCGCCGATGTGCACCTGCCCCTCGTCGACGCCTTCGAGCCCGGCGAGCATGCGCAGCGTCGTCGACTTCCCGCAGCCGGACGGCCCGACCAGCACCAGGAACTCGCCGTCCTCGACTTCGAGGTCGAGCCGGTCGACGGCGGGCTTGTCGACGCCCGCGTAGTAGCGGGTCGCGCCCTTGAACGACACGGTTGCCATGTCTTCTCCTACTTCCCCGCACCGAGCGTGAGACCGGTGATGATCCGGCGGGCGAGCACGATGTAGAGCACCAGCATCGGCAGCACCACGATCGTGACGCCCGCGATGAGGCCGCCGTACTCGGACTGGTAGCTCGCCGCGCCGTAGAACGTGAACAGCGCGCGGGCGAGCGTGAACTTCGCGTTGTCCTGGAGGAACACGATCGAAAGCAGGGTTTCGTTCCACAGCCCGATCGCGTTGAGCGTGAGCGCGGTGATCAGCCCGCCGCGCGCGAGCGGCAGCATGATCGAGGTGAAGGTCCGGAACGGGGACGCGCCGTCGATCGCGGCCGCCTCCTCCATCTCGTCCGGCAGCGAGCGGAAGAACCCGGTCAGCAGGAACACCGTGAACGGCAGCGAAAGCGCGACGTAGACCAGGAAGAGCCCGATGAGGCTGTTGGTCAGGTTCAGCTTCGCCATCCCGACGAACAGCGGGATGATGACCGTCTGGAACGGCACGCCCATGCCGATCGCGAAGAAGTTCGTCATCGGGCCGGACCCGCGCACGCCGAGCCTGGTCAGCGCGTACGCGGCGGGTGCCGCGATCGCCACCGTCACGATCGCGGACGCGCCGACCAGCAGCACGGTGGTGAGGAAGGCTTCCCCGAACCCGGCCTGGCTCCACGCGTAGACGAAGTTCCGGAACGGCTTGCCGAGCACGAACCACTGGCGCGGTAGCTGGAACGGCTGCGTGAAGATCTCCACCGGTGTCTTGAACGACGCCGAGATCAGCCAGTACAGCACGAACACGTTGAACGCGGTGAACAGCCACACGATCACCTTGCCCAGCACGCGCAGCGGGCTGATCCCCCTCGCCGCTGGCGGCGGTTTCGGCTTCCTCGGCGCCTTGCGGCCCGCGGTGTCTACTGTAGACATTTGTGTCCCTTTAGAACTTGATCGCGTCGCGCCGCATGAGGCGGCGCAGCAGCACGACGAACACCGACACCAGCAGGATCATCATCACCGCGCACGCGCACGCCGCGCCGTAGGCAGGCGTGCCGCGGGTGCCGAAGGACCGGTCGAACACGTAGATCCCCAGCGTCCACGACCGCACCGGCGGCGAGTAGGTGCCCGGCCCGGCGAGCACGAACACCAGCTCGAAGATCTTCATCGCGTTGATCGTCCACAGCACCCCGGCGACGCCGACCACGTCCCAGGTCAGCGGCAGCGTGATGTTGCGAAACTTCTGCCACGGCGAGGCGCCCGCGATGTCGGAGTCCTCGTAGAGGTACGGCGGGATCCGGTCCACCGCGGCCATCAGGATCGTGATGTAGAACCCCGAACTGGCCCACACCAGCGCGCCGATCACCGCGTAGGTCACGTTCTCCGGCTGCAGGAACTTCGCCGCGTCGATCCCGGCGGATTCGAGGATGAAGTTCAGCAGCCCCTGCTTGCCGGGCTGGAACTTGAACACGAAGCCGAGGAACATGCCCAGCGCCACCGGCGCCACGATGTTGGGGAAGAACAGGATCGCCCTGACCAGCTTCCCGCCCTTCATGTCCCGCAGCACCATGGTGAACAGGAACGCGAGCAGGAACGTGCCGACGCCGCCGACCACGATGTAGAGCAGCGTGTTGAAGAACGAGTAGCGGAACGCCTCGTTCGCGAACATCTCGCGGTACTGGGCGAAGCCGTTGAACTGCGGGGTGTCGCCGGCGCCGGACCAGCTCGAAAAGCTGAGCACGGCGGTGGCGATCGTCGGGACCACCAGGAACACCACGTAGAGCACGAGCGCGGGGGTGAACAGCGGCCAGAACAGCCGCCGCTTCCCCTTGAGCTGCGCGCCCGCCCTGCCCCCGGCCGGTCGCGTCGCGCCGGGTACCGCGAGCTGTGCCACTAGCCCTGCGCCTTCCAGTACTCGGCGGTCTTCGCGGCGAGCGCGTCGACGAAGGCGGCCGCGGTGAGCTTGCCCTTGAGCAGGTCGTTGTTGAGCGGGTAGAGCACCGCGTCCACGTACTTGCCGCCGAACATGCCGTCGATGCCGTCCTTGATCAGCATGTGCTCCTTCTTGGTGTCCTCGAGCGTCGCCTTGATCGGCTTCAGGTCGTCGGGCACCGGCAGGTCCGCGCGCGGCGTGAGATTGTCGCTGACCGCGGGGATCCCGGCGAGGATGTCCTTGTTGACCATGTAGGCCATGAACGCCTTCGCCGGTTCGGGGTGCTTCGCCTTGGCCAGCACGGAAAACCCGATCGGAAGCTGCTCGACGATGTCGTGCGTGGCGCCGTCCGGCATCGGGAACTGGAACGAGCCGTAGTCGATCTTCTTCCCGCCGCCCTGCTTGCCGAGGTACTCGCGGATCTCGCTCGGGATCCAGCTCCCGTTGAACAGGTACGCGGCGTCGCCGTCGGCCCAGCGCTGCTGCACCTGCGGGAACTTCGACGCGTCCCAGCCGTCGATCAGGTAGCCGCCCTTCGCGAGCCGCTCCACGAGCTGCGCGGCCTTGAGGTACCCGGGATCGGACTTCCAGAGCTGACCGCTGCGATCGGACACCGCCTTCGCCAGCCCGCCGGGGCCGACGTAGCGCGCGGCGAGCTGGGTGAAGTAGTAGGTGTTGTAGTCGTTGATGTCGCCGTCCTGCGCGACCGCGTTCTTGCCAGCCTGCTTGGCCTTGTCGAACAGCCCGAACAGCTCGTCGATCGTCTTCGGCGGCGTGACCTGCTCGCCGCCCTTCTGGTACCACCACGCGTCGCTGATCAGCTCGTAGGGCACCAGGAACGGTTTGCCCGCGGCGTCGGCGTTCTGCTCCATGTCGTGCGAAGTCGGCAGGAGCACGTCCTTGACGGTCTTGTCGCCCTCGCCGACCTTGAGCCCGTACACGTCTTCGACGCTCTGCGTCCCGCCCGGCGCGACGACGGCGGCCTTCATCTGGTTCAGGTCCTGGTCGACGAGATCGGGCACGTCGTTGGTGTTCAGCGCCGGGCCCACGTTCTGGGTGAGCAGCTTGCGGCCGAGCCACTGGACGTTGACCTTGACGCCGGTCTTCTGGCTGAAGCAGTCGATGGCGTGCTTGACGACCTTGCCCTGCGGCTCGTCCGCGGTCCACATCGACCAGTAGGTGAACTCCTTGCCGGCCGGTTTCGTGCCGGGCTCGGGGCATTGCGAGGCAAGGTACTGCTCGGCGCCCGGCAGCGCGTTCTCGCCGGTGCCGCCGCCCTCGCCCCCGGTGGGGCTGCCGCAGGCGGTCAGCGCGATCGCCGCCGCGCACGTGGCCCCCACTGCCAGCGGAAACTTGCCGGACCCGATTCGAGCTGCTCTCATGGCCACCACCTGATCGAAGTCAGCGAAATCCGCGCACTCTCTGCGCATTGGTGCGCAGTTTTGTTCGATTTCACGCACTTGTCAACAGTCAGACGGGGGAAAAGCTGCGAAAACGTCATCTTTGCCGACCCTGATCGAGGCCAGCATGCACGGTCCGTGAGCGATCGACGATGCACTGCGTGAAGTTTGCGCTTTCTTGACTGAAGTTTGAGTTAATCCTTGACTTCCGAGCATGTTCGAACGGATGCTCGGGACCACCGCATCCTTCGTACTGGGAGGTCCCGTGTCCCCTGCACAGCCCTTTTCCCGGCGCTCCGCGCTGCGCACCGGTGTCGCGGCGGGCGCCGGGCTCGCCGCGACGGCCCACGGCGTGACCAGCACGGCGGCGGCGCCGTCCGAATCCGGGCCGGACACCGCCGCGGCACCCGCCGCACGCGGGAAGACCATGATGGGCGTGCCGTTCGACCGCCACCCGGTGGTGCGCGTCGGCATCATCGGGGTGGGCAACCGCGGCGCCTCGATGCTGCCGCTGTTCCTCGCGCTGCCGTCGGTCAGGGTCACCGCGATCTGCGACGTCAACGCCGAATACGTCGCGAAGGCGTCGGCCGCGGTCACCAAGGCGGGCCAGCCGAAGCCCGCCGAGTTCACCGGCGGCGACCACGCCTTCGAACAGCTCCTTCGCCGCGACGACATCGACTTCGTCTACGTCGCGACGCCGTGGGAATGGCACACGCCGATGGCGCTCGCCGCGATGCGGGCGGGCAAGCACGTCGGCGTGGAATGCCCGATCGGCATCGACGTGGCCGATCTCTGGGCACTGGTCGACACCTCCGAGCGAACCAGGAAGCACTGCCTGCAACTGGAAAACTGCTGCTACGGCCAGAACGAGCTGCGGGTGCTCAGGATGGCGCACGACGGGCTCTTCGGCGAGCTGCTGCACGGCTCCGGCGCCTACCTGCACGACCTGCGCGAGCTGCTCTTCTCCGACACCTACTACCAGGGCCAGTGGCGGCGCGCGTGGCACACGAAGCGCAACGGCGACCTGTACCCCACGCATGGACTGGGCCCGGTGGCCGCGTACCTGGACATCAACCGGGGCGACCGGCTCGCCAAAGTCACCTCGATGAGCACGCCCGCGCTCGGACTGGCGGACTACCGCGCGAAGCACGTGCCCGCCGGTGACCCGAAGTGGCGCGAGCGGTACGTGGACGGCGACGTCACGATGAGCCTGCTGCAGACCGAACGCGGCCGCGTCATCCACCTCGTGCACGGAGTGTCCAATCCGCACCCGTACTCGCGCCTGAACCACCTCGCCGGCACCAACGGCGTCTTCGAGGACTACCCGCCGCGGATCTACCTGGAGCCGAAGGATTCGAACGACGAATGGGGCGACTTCGCCGCCTACGCGAACTACGACCACTGGCTCTGGAAGGACGTCGGGCCGGGACCGGGCGGGCACGGCGGGATGGACTACCTGATGCTGTACCGCTTGGCGCAGACCATGAACCTCGGCCTCGTCCCCGACATGGACGTCTACGACGCGGCCACCTGGAACGCGCCGTTCGCACTGAGCGCCGAGTCCGTCCGGCGCGGTGGAGCGCCCGTGGCGTTCCCCGATTTCACGCGCGGGCGCTGGCGCACGCCGCATCCCGGTACCGACTCGCCGAAGCCCTCCTGACGGTGCAGCCCCTGTCTCACAGGTTCACGTAGTACTTTCAGGGGCGAATCGTCACGAGGAGGCCCCGGAACGTGGATCGGCACGAGCGGTTGGGCGCCCTGCTCGACATGATCGGGCAGCGCGACAAGATCGACGTGGAGCAGACGGCGGAGGAACTCGCCGTCTCCCCCGCGACGATCCGGCGCGACCTCGACCACCTGGCGGGGCGCCAGCTGCTCACCCGGACGAGGGGCGGTGCGGTAGCCAGCAACGTCGCCTACGACCTCCCGTTGCGGCACAAGGCCGCCCGCCACGCGCCGGAGAAGCAGCGCATCAGCGCGGCGGCGGCGCGGCTCGTCGAACGCGGCATGGTGGTGGGGCTCAACGGCGGCACCACGATCACCGAGGTCGGGCGCGCGGTGGCCACCCGCCCCGACTTCAACGACCGCGGCGACTCCCCCGCGCTCACCGTGGTGACGAACGCGCTCAACATCGCGAACGAACTCGCGGTGCGGCCCAACATCAAGATCGTGGTGACCGGCGGGGTCGCCCGCCAGCACTCCTTCGAGCTGACCGGTCCACTCGCGACACTGCTGCTCGACGAGATCACTTTGGACCTCGTCTTCCTCGGCGTCGACGCGTTCGACAGCGAGCGGGGCGCCTACGCGCACCACGAGGGCGAAGCGAGCATCAACAAGCTGATGGCGGGGCGGGCGCGGCAGGTCGTCGTGGTGGCCGACAGCTCCAAGCTCGGCGGCCAGGCGTTCGCGCAGATCTGCCCCACCTCGCAGGTGGACATGCTGATCACCGACACCGACGCCGATCCCGCCGTGGTCACCGCGTTCGAGACCGAAGGCGTCAAGGTCCTGACGGCTTAGAACAGGCCCAGCAGGCGGGTCACTTCCGCGCGGAGACGGTCGCGCCCGGCGCCGAGGTACTTCCTCGGGTCGACAGCGGCGGGGTTCTCGTCCAGGAATGCCCGCACCCCCGCGGTGAACTCCTTGTTGAGCTGCGTCGCGATGTTGATCTTCGCCATGCCCGCGCGCACGGCTTCGACGAGATCGCCGTCCGCGACCCCGGAAGAACCGTGCAGTACCAAGGGAACCGGCACCACCGCGTGCAGCGCGGCGATCAGCTCGAAGTCCAGCGCCGCGTCCCTGGTGAGCATCGCGTGCGAGGTGCCGACGGCCACCGCGAGCGCGTCCACCCCGGTCGCGGCGACGAACTCGACGGCCTCGCCGGGATCCGTGCGCGCGCCGGGGGCGTGCACGCCGTCCTTGCCCCCGACCTCGCCCAGCTCGGCTTCGACCCAGACCCCGTTCACCTGGCACAGCTCGGCGATTTCCCGTGTCGCCGCGACGTTTTCGGCGTAGTCGAGTTTGGAGGCGTCGAACATCACCGACGAAAACCCCAGCGCCACCGCCTCGCGCACCAGCTCGGGCGACTCCGCGTGGTCGAGGTGGACGGCGACGTCGACCTTCGCCGCGCGCGCCGCCGCCAGTGCCGCCGAGCCGATCGGGGCCAGCGCGCCGTGGTAGCGCACCGCGTTCTGGCTCAGTTGCAGGATCACCGGGGAATCGGCCGCTTCCGCCCCTTCGATGATCGCGGTGACGTGCTCGGCGCCGATGGCGTTCAGCGCGCCGCAGCCCCGTCGCGCGGCGAGGATGTCAGTCGTCGGTACCAGTGGCATGGTCCACCTCCACGGCGTCGTGTTCGCGCCGGTAGTGCTCGATGTCGAAGTCACCGGCGAGCGGGCCCAGCACGGCCGCCGCCGAAAGCGCGACCGCGCGGCGCAGTACCGCGGGCCAGCCGGGTGCTCCCTTGGCGAGTTCGAGCGCGATCCCGGCGACCGCCGCATCGCCCGCGCCCGTGGTGTTCCCGGTCAGTGCCCTGGACGGGCGCGCGAGCCAGCTCCCGCCGTCCGCGACCGCGAGCATGCCCTCCGCGCCGAGCGAGGCGACCACGGCTCCCGCGCCCGCGCGGCGCAGCTCTTCGGCCGCGCGCAACGGATCGCCGATCCCGGTTACCTCGCGGAGTTCGGTGAGGTTCGGCTTCACCACGGACGGACGCGCGGACAGCCCCGCCAGCAGCGCGGGGCCCGACGTGTCGAGCACGGTGGGCACTTCGACGCCGCGCAGCAGGTCCGCGTAGGCCGACACCGGCACGCCACCGGGAAGGCTGCCGGAGCACACCAGCACCGAGGCACCGCGCGCCGCAGCCCCGACCGATGCGGCGAACCGCGCCCAGTCCTGTTCGGACAGTGCGGGACCCGGCTCGCTGATCAGCGTCACCGTTTCATCCACTGTGGACAATATCGTGGTGGTCCGTCGCGATCCGGCGTCCACTTCGGTGAACTCGTGCACGATCCCGGCTTCGGCGAGATCGCGCACCACGGCGGCACCGTCGTGACCGCCCGCGATGCCGAGCGCGCGCGTCGGCGCACCGAGCGCGTGCAGCACGCGCGCCACGTTGACGCCCTTGCCACCCGCCCTGCTCTCCACCGCCGACGCGCGGTGGGCGGCGCCGGGGACCAGCCGCGGCACGCGGTAGGTCACGTCGAGCGCCGCGTTCGGCGTCACCGTCACGATCACCGCATCAGCTCCAGTGCCATCAGCCCCGCGCCGAGGTTCCCCGCCTCGTCGCCCAGTTCGGCGACGCGCAGTTCGGGCATGCGCTGGAAGGTGAGGTTCGCGGAAAGCCGCTCGCGCACCGGGTCGAGCACGAACGGGCCCGCGGCGAACAGGCCACCGCCGAGCACCACCACCTCCGGCGCCAGCATGGTGACCACGGTGCGGATGCCCTTCGCGAGCGCGTCCAGCGCTTCCTTGAGCACCACGGCGGCGTCGGGATCGCCCGCCCGCGCCGCGTCGACGACCTGCTGGCCCCCGTCCGCGGCGCGCCCGGTGCGGTCGCGGAACCGGCGCGCGATCGCCGACGCCGACGCGATGGCCTCCAGGCACCCGATCGCGCCGCAGCCGCAGCGCAGTTCGTGGCCGACGTCGATGTGCCCGATCTCGCCTGCCTGGCCGCCCGCCCGGTACGGCCTGCCGTCCAGCAGCAGCGCGCCCGCGATACCGGTGCCGACCGGGATCACCACGGCACCGGAATACCCGCGCGCGGCGCCGAGCCGGAACTCCGCGAGCCCGCCGGCGGTGACGTCGTGGCCGAAGGCGACCGGCACCGGGAGGCGCTCGGCCAGCAACGCGCCGAGCGGGACCTCGCGCCAGCCGAGGTTGGCCGAGAACCTCGCCACCCCGGCTTCCTCGTCGACGATGCCCGGCACGACCACCCCGGCCGCCGAGACCGCGCCCATGCGCTCGGTGAGACGGGCGATCTGGTCGACGACCAGGTCCGCGGTCGTCGCGCCGTCGCCGGACCGCGCGGTCGGTTCGCGGAGCCGCTCCACGACGGTCAGGTCCTCGTCGAGCAGGGCCGCCTTGACACTCGTGCCGCCGACGTCGAACGCCGCGACCAGCTTCTTCGCCATGGCCTCAGTATCGCGGCTACTGGAGCACGACGGAGCGCGTGAGCGAGCGCGGGTGGTCGGGATCGAGCCCGCGGTCGGCGGCCCGCGCCCCCGCGACGCGCTGCGCCAGCACGAGGTCCGCGAGCGGGTCGATATCGCGGTCCACGAAGGTGGCGCCGGTCTTCGCGACGTCGTCGGCCATGCCCTCGGGTGCGGCGCCGAACATCCAGGTGACCCGGCCCGGCTGGCTGATGCTGATCGGGCCGTGCCGGTACTCCCACGCCGGGTACGACTCGGTCCAGGTGAGCGAGGCTTCGCGGAACTTCAGCGCGGCCTCGTTCGCGATGCCGACCGTCCAGCCGGTGCCGAGGAAGGTGAACTGGTCGGCTTCGCGCAGGTCCGCCGCGATCGGCTCGTCGAGCGCGGCGCGCGCCTGCTCGATCGCGCCCGTCAGGTCCTCGCCGAGGTTCGCCCGCAGCAGGGCGAGCGTGGTGGTGGCGAACCGCGTCTGCACCACGGACCGCTCGTCGCTGTAGGACAGGTCGACGACCCGGTCCGCGACGTGCGCGATCTCACCGGGCACCCCGGTGATGACCGTGGTCGGGGTGTGGCCGCGCAGCGTCTCCAGCAGCCGCAGCACCTCGGTGGTGGTGCCGGAGCGGGAGATCGCGAGCACCTCGTCGTACTGGCGGCCGCGCGGGAACTCGGACGCGGCGAACACGTCCGTCTGGCCGAGACCGGCGGCCTCGCGGAGCACGCCGTACGACTCGCCGATGAACCGCGAGGTACCGCAGCCGACGACGGCGACGCGACGGCCGGGCGCGGGCAGCTCGGCGCCGAGCTCATCGGCGAGCCCGACCGCCCGCTGCCAGCACTCGGGCTGGCTGGCGATCTCCTCGTCCATGAAAGACCGGGTCATGCGACTCCCCATCCGTGCGGATCATTCTTCCTTCACAGTAGATGCTTGTTCATGCACGGTCAACGAGTGTTTCAGTCACTTTCAATCATTCGGCGCAGTCCATCGAGCCGGTGCGGCTTGCGAAGTGATCACGTCACGTTGACCGCCTGGTCACTGGCGGCTTACGCTCCCCCGGCTAGGCGACGGCGACCGGAACGCGGTGAGAATCCGCGCGGACGCGCCACTGTGACCTGTCAACGCGCGACCCGCGCACGTACGGGAAGTCAGACCCGGGCTGTCGCACGAAGAACCGAGAGGCCGCGCAAGCCCGAGGAGGTCCCCAGCCGTGACACAGGCAGCTATCCCCGCCGTCGGCGAACCGATCCGCATCCCGATCAGGGAAATCGTGCCGTGGGCGGCGTTCGTCGTGCTGCTCGCGCTGATCGTGCTCTACTTCGTCAGCACCGAGCAGGGCGCGCTCGCGCTCTTTTCGAACAGCTACGTGCACGAGTTCGTGCACGACGGCAGGCACCTGCTCGCCTTCCCCTGCCACTGATTCCTCAACCGACGACGGGATTCGGTAGCAGACGATGATGAGGACCTTGCTGGTCCGCGGCATGCTCGCGGGCCTGATCGCCGGTGTGCTCGCGACCGGGTTCGCCTACCTGTTCGGCGAGCCGTCGGTCAACACCGCCATCGGCCTCGAAGAGTCCGGCGGCGGGCACTCCCACTCGGCCCCCGCCGAACCGGGCGCGCCGCCGGAGGCCCACGAGCACGGTGCCGCGGCGGAGCCGGAGGAGGAACTGGTCAGCCGTGACGTGCAGAGCACGCTCGGGCTGTTCACCGGCGTCGCGGGCTACGGCATCGCGATCGGCGGCCTGTTCTCGCTCGCCTTCGCCTTCGCGCACGGCAGGCTCGGGCCGACGCGGCCGAGGGTGACCGCGGCCGTGCTCGCCGCGGCCGGGTACGCGGTGGTCGTGCTCGTGCCGTTCCTGAAGTACCCGGCGAACCCGCCCGCCGTCGGGCAGGCCGGCACGATCGGCGACCGGACCGGCCTGTACTTCGCGTTCGTCGCGATCTCGCTCGTGGTGGCCGGCGTCGCCGTCGCGGCGGGCCGGAAGCTCGCGGAGCGGCTCGGCGCGTGGGGCGGATTCCTGCTCGGCGCCGCGGGCTACGTCGTGGTGATGGCGTTGTGCGCCTGGCTGCTGCCGGTGATCGACGAAGTGCCGGAAGGCTTCCCCGGGTCGACGCTGTGGACGTTCCGCACCGCCTCGATCGGCACGCAGCTCATACTGTGGACCGCGCTCGGGCTCGTTTTCGGGGCGCTGGCGGAAAAAGTGGCACCGAAGCGCGCTGTGGCGGTTGTTTAGAGCTTCATCAGGCGGCGCAGGGCCTCGGTGTCGAGGTGCTGGCCGATCGCGTCGGCGAGGCTGTCGAGCATGCGCTCGCGCAGGTCGGCGAAACCGGGCGCGTCCGCGCGCGGGGTCCACGCGATCCCGGCCTGCGCGGCCGCCTCGGCCAGCCACGCGCGGCGGAAGCCGTCGTTGTCGAAGGCGCCGTGCCACATCGTGCCCCACACCGGACCGCGGCGGCAGCCGTCGAGAAACGGCTCCACATCGGGGTTTTCGGGCACGGTGGCGCGGCCGTGGTGGATCTCGTACGCGCGCACCGCGTGCCCGCGCCACCGCCCTACCGGGGTGGCCAGCACCTTCTCCGCCGTGAAGTCCACTGTGGACGGAAGGAGGCCGAGACCGTCCACGGTGCCCGCCCCGGACTCCACGTCGTCGGCGATGCGGGTGGCCAGCATCTGGTAGCCGCCGCACACGCCCAGCACGGGTTTCCCCGCCGCGGCGCGCGCCTTGACCGCGTCGGCGAGGCCGCGTTCGGTGAGCCAGCGCAGGTCCGAAACCGTCGCCCTGCTGCCGGGCAGCACCACGATGTCGCTCGTGGCAACGACGTCCGGGTCCGCGGTCAGGCTCACCGCGACCCCCGGTTCGGCCACGAGCGCGTCCACATCGGTCGCGTTCGAGGCACGCGGGAACCGCACCACGGCCACCCGGATCGCGGCACCCGCCGCGCCCTGCCCAGCCCAGCCCGCCGCCGCGAGCGCGCCCAGTGAGTCTTCGGTGTCGATCCACACCCCGTCGAGCCACGGCAGCACCCCGAACACCGGGCGCCCGGTGCGTTCGGTCAGCGTTGCGAGCCCGGGGCGCAGCAGACCGAGGTCGCCGCGGAACTTGTTCACCACCCACCCGGCGACCAGGTCCTGGTCCTCGCGGTCGAGCAGCGCGAGTGTGCCGTACATCGCGGCCAGCACGCCGCCGCGGTCGATGTCCCCGACCACCAGCACCGGCAGGCCGAATTCGCGCGCCAGCCCCATGTTCACGTAGTCGCCGTCGCGAAGGTTGACCTCCGCCGGGCTCCCCGCGCCCTCGCACACCACGACGTCGAAGCGACGGTCCAGTTCGCGATAGGCGTCGAACGCGAGCTTCGCGAGCGCGCGGCGTCCGGTGGCGTACTCCCCCGCGTCGAGCACGCCGAACGGCTTTCCCATCGCGACGATGTGGCTTCGGCGATCACTGCCCGGTTTGAGCAGCACCGGGTTGAACGCGGCCTCCGGCTCGACTCCCGCCGCACGTGCCTGCAACCACTGCGCGCGCCCGATCTCGGCGCCGTCCGCGCACACCATGGAGTTGTTCGACATGTTCTGCGCCTTGAACGGCGCCACGCGCACGCCTCGGCGCGCGAGCCAGCGGCAAAGGCCGGCCGCCACCAGGCTCTTGCCCGCGTCGGACGTGGTGCCCGCGACCAGCACGCCAGTCACGACGCCACCGCGACCGCGACCGCGGCGGCCGCCATTCCGACCATTGTGGACAGCCGGACGGCGCGGCGGAGATCGGCGGTGACCGGCGGGCGCCCGTCACCGAGGGTGCCGCGGTCCTCCGGCTCGCCCCGGTAGGTGTTGACGCCGCCGAGCCGGACGCCGAGCGCGCCCGCGAACGCCGCCTCCACCTGACCCGCGTTCGGGCTCGGATGACGGCGCCCGTCGCGCCGCCACACCCGCAGCGCGTCCCGCGCGTGGCTGCCCGCGCACACCGCCGTCAGCACCGCGGCGGCCCGCGCCGGGATCAGGTTCGCGAGATCGTCCGCGCGCGCCGACGCCCAGCCGAAGCGGCGGTGGCGCGGCGAAGTGTGCCCCACCATCGCGTCGAGCGTGTTGAGCGCGCGGTAGCCGAGCAGGCCGGGTATCCCGGCGACGGCACCCCACAGCAGCGGCGCCACGACGGCGTCGGAAGTGTTCTCCGCGATCGATTCGGTGGCCGCCCTCGCCAGCTCGTCCGAGCCGAGGTTCGTCGCGTCGCGGCCGCACAGGTGCGCCAGGCGGCGGCGCGCCGACGGCACGTCCCCGCGATCGAGCAGTGCCGCCATCGCGGTGCCCTCCGCGGCGAGCCCCCTGCCGCCGAGCACGGCCCAGGTCGCGGCCGCGGTCAGCGCGAACCTGGCCGCGGGACGCTCACGGGTGGCGGCCTGCGCGAGGAACCCGAACGCGGTCGCGGCGCCCGTGCAGACGGTCGCGTACGCGGTGCCCACGGCCTTCGAATCGGCCCACACGCGGCGTTCGAGCGCGGCGGCCGCGGAGCCGAATCCGGCCACGGGATGCCACCGCGCCGGATCGCCGAGCACCAGATCGGCCGCGTACCCGGCGGCGAGCCCGGCCGCCGTCACCGCCGATGTGCGCAGTCCCACGCACGGCACACTAGCCTGTGCACGACAATGCCCGTTATGACGAAGCTGACCCAGCGGCTCGCCGCCTTCTTCGAGGCCGCGGCCAGGGTGATGCGCCAGTACGGGCGCACTCGGGAAAAGGTGCTGATCCTCGGCGGGGTCCGGTCCGGGAAGTCGAGACACGCCGAGCGCTTCATCGCCCGCCATCCCGAGGTCGTCTACGTGGCCCCCGGCCTGCCGCCGTCACCGGACGATCCGGAATGGGCCGCCAGGGTCGCCGCCCACCGCGCGCGGCGCCCCGAGAACTGGCGCACGGTGGAGACCACCGATCTCGCGGGCACCCTGCGCGGCGCGTCGCGGCCGTTGCTCATCGACTGCCTCGGCACCTGGCTCAGCCGCGTCCTCGACGAGGTCGGTGCGTGGACCCAGACCGAGGGCTGGGAACTCCGGCTCGACGAGCGGCTCGAAGACTTCCTGTCCGCGTGGGACAGCGCGCACGTGCCGGTGGTCGCGGTGAGCAACGAGGTCGGCAGCGGCGTCGTGCCGGGCTTCGCCTCCGGCCGGCTCTTCCGCGACGTGCTCGGCGCGCTCAACACCAGGGTGGCCGCCGGCTCGGACCGCGTGCTGCTGGTGGTCGCGGGCCGGGTCGTCGAACTCGGGGAACGGGGCTGACGTGATCGAGGTCCCGGTCCCCGACCGCGCCGCGCGCGAAGCCGCGCAAGCCAGGCTCGACGGGCTCGTCAAACCGCTCGGGTCGCTCGGCAGGCTGGAAGAGCTGGCGGCGTGGCTGTGCGCCGCGCACGGTTCCCTCCCGCCGCGCCCGCTCGACGACGTCCGCGTGGTGGTCTTCGCCGGCGACCACGGCGTCACCGCCTCCGGCGTTTCGGCGTATCCGCGCGAGGTCACCGCGGCGATGGTGCGGGTGTTCCTCGCGGGCACCAGCGGGGTGACCGTGCTGGCGAAGCAGATCGGCGCGCGGGTGCGGGTCGTCGACATCGCGGTGGACCAGGACCTCACCGCGCTTCCCGAGGTGCCGCCCGCGGTGGTGGCGCACAAGATCCGCCGCGGTTCCGGCTCGATCGACGTCGAGGACGCGCTGGCGCCGGGCGAGGCTTCGACGGCGTTCGACGCCGGGCGCGCGATCGCCGACGAGGAGATCGACGCGGGCGCGGATCTCCTGATCCCCGGCGACATGGGCATCGGCAACACGACGGTCGCCGCGGCACTCGTCGCCGCGGTGCTGGGCCTGCCCGCCGGCGACGTGGTGGGCACCGGTACCGGCGTCGATTCCGGCGGCAGGGCGCGCAAGGTCGCGGTCGTCGAAGCGGCGCTGGCGCGAGCGGGCACTGGTGGCGATCCGTTCGCGCTGCTCACCAAGCTCGGCAGCGCCTGCGCCGCGGCCACCGCCGGATTCCTCGCGCAGGGCGCGGTCCGCGGCGTCCCGGTCCTGCTGGACGGCGTGTTCTCCGGCGCGGCCGCGCTCGTCGCGCGCGAGCTGGCGCCGGGCGCGCCGCAGTGGTGGCTCGCCGGGCACCGGTCGACCGAGCCCTCGCAAGCGTTTGCGCTCAAGGCGCTCGGCCTCGAACCCATCCTCGATCTCGGCCTGCGGCTCGGCGAAGGCAGCGGTGCGGTGCAGGCGGTGCCGGTGCTGCGCTCGGCGCGCGCGGTGCTGACCGAGATGAGCCTGCTGTCGGACCTGGGGTGATCGACGCGCTGCGGATGGCGTTCGGCACCCTGACCGTGGTGCCGGTGCCCGCGCCGCGCGTGATCGACCGCAAGGTCGCGGCGGGCGCGATGCTGCTCGCGCCGGTCGCCGCCGCGCCCCTCGCCGCCGCCGCGGTTCTCGTCGTGCTCGCCTGCTCTGCTGTGCGAGTGCCCGCACTCGCGTGTGCGGGCCTCGCACTCGCCGCGATCGCGCTCGGCAGCAGGGGCCTGCACCTCGACGGGCTCGCCGACACCGCCGACGGCCTCGGCGCCTCCTACGACCGCGACCGCGCGCTCGAAGTCATGCGGCGCGGCGACTCCGGCCCCACCGGTGTCGCGACCCTCGTCCTCACCCTGATCGTCCAATGTGGAGCTTTGACCGGCGCTGTTCTTGCCGGGCACGGCGAAGCGGCGATCGCCGTCGCGGTACTGGCCGGACGCGGCGTCCTCCCCCTGTGCTGCGCGCGGGGCGTCCCGTCCGCGCGCCCCGACGGTTTGGGGGCGACCGTGGCCGGCTCGGTCCGGCTCCCGTTCGCGGTGCTGGTTCCGGTGGTGCTGGCCGGGGTGAGCACGCTCGCGCCCGGGTTGCCGTGGTGGCGGGGGCCGGTCGCGGTGGGCGTCGCGTTCGCGGCGGCGGGGGTTCTGCTGTTCCGCTGCGCACGGCGCTTGGGCGGGATCACCGGGGACGTGCTGGGCGGCTGCGTGGAAGCCGGGGTGACGGCCGCGCTGCTGGCGATGGCACCCGGCTAGTTCTCTTCTCAGGCACCCGCTCGCTGGCGCTGGATCGGATCGGCCACGGCCGCCGGGCGGCTCAGGTAGGGCGAGTGGCTGGTGTCCCATGTTTCGGTACGAGAGCAGCGCGTCGATTCCGGTGAGAGGGGTGGCGGAACCGCGGGGGCTGGGTCCTGGAAGGGCGCCTTCGGGGAATCTGACGCCCCAAATCTCGCCCGTCGCCGAAGCATTCTTCAGGGCCGCTGAACGCGGTGGCAGAGCACCTCGCCCAGAGCCGTGAGAAAACCGTCCGTAGTGGCGCGATCCCGCACCGCAATCCGGATGTGCTCCCCACCCAGGCCGGGAAACGAGTCCCCTCGCCGAACGGCATATCCCTTCGACCGCAACGCTTCCCGAACCCCGGCAGGAACCACGGCCAGCACGAAGGGCGCCTGCGCGACGGAAGGAACCAGCACCCCGAGCGAAGACAACCCCGCCAAGAGATGAGCACGATCCCGCGAAGCCTCCGAAGCCATCGCCGCCGCCTCCGACAGAGCAGGCGGCGCGCTGCAGGCGACGGCCGCGATTACGGCCAGGGTCGAAACCGACCACGGTGGCTGCACCGCGCGCAGGCGGGACACCACGGCAGCGGGCCCGAGGAGGTAGCCGCAGCGGAGTCCGGCGATCCCCCACGTCTTGGTCAGGCTCCTGATCACCACGACGCCGGGAAGTCCTTCCCCCGCAACACTTTCCGGTTCGCCGGGGACGGCGTCCATGAACGCTTCGTCGACCACCACGAGCCTGCCGGGGCGGCACAGGGCGCGGACGGTCTCCGCGGGATGCAGCACCGAAGTCGGGTTCGTCGGGTTGCCGACGAACACCAGATCGGCTTCTTCTCCGACGGCGTCGGGTTTCAGGACGTAACCGTCCGTGGCGGGCAGCACGACGCGGCGCACCGGATGGCCCGCCGCGCGCATCGCGGCTTCCGGCTCGGTGAACTGCGGGTGCACGATCACCGTGTCCGCCGGGCGCAACGCGGTCGCCAGCAGGGTGAACGCCTCGGCGGCGCCCGCGGTGACGAGGACCTCCGCCGGTGAAACCCCGTGGCGGGCCGCGATCGCTTCGGCCGCGGGCCGCGCGTCGGGGTAGGCGGCGATCCGGTCCAGGCCCTGTTCCAGCGAGCGTCGCAACCACGGTGGCGGCGCGCTCAGCCGGACGTTGACGGCCATGTCCACCAGCCCGTCGCCGATCTCCTGGTCACCGTGGTGGTGCAGGTCAGCCATGACCGGCCAGCGCCGCCGAAAACGCCCCCACCGCACGCGCGAACCGACCGGCCAGTGCCGGGTGTCCCGCCCAGTGCACGTGCAGGTACGAAGCGCTCAACCGAGCCGAAGAGAAGCCTTCCGGTTTGCCTTCCCATGCCCACGCCGCCGGGTTTCCGTTGCGGGGCAGCACTTGCGTGCGGTGGAACTCGTGCCCGGTCACCTCGTCACCGCGGCGCGCGAGCACCGAGTCGGCGGCCGCGACGGCGCGCCGGTAGCCGAGCGCGCCACGGCCGGTCATCCGCGCGGAGGCGTCGAGCACCCCGGTCATCGGGGCGCCGTCGAGGTCGCGGCACAGGTACAGCAGCCCGGCGCATTCGGCGACCACCGGCATACCTCCCCGAACGGCAAGAGCGATCCTGTCGCGCAGCGCGGCGTTTTCGGCGAGCTCCCCCGCGTGCACTTCGGGGAACCCGCCACCGAAGTACAACCCCGCGCAGCCCGGCGGCAATTCCTTGTCCCGTAACGGGTCCACTTCGGCCACCTCGATACCCGCGGCGGCCAGCAGCTCCGTGGTTTCGGTGTAGCGGAAGGTGAACGCGCGCCCCGCCGCCACCGCCACGACCGCACGGGAGCCAGCGGACTCCACTTCGGACGAAGGGTCCCACGGTGCACCGTCCAAAGGGGACGCAGCACGGGCGACGCGCACGACCGCTTCGAGATCTACGCCGCTTTCGATCCAGGAGGCCAGCTCCGGCAGCAGGCGGCGCGACTCCGCGTCGCGTTCGGCGGCCGGGACCAGGCCGAGATGGCGGCTCGGGGCGTGGATGTCCTCGCTGCGCCGGAGCGCGCCCAGCACCGGAATCCCGGTCGGCGCCAGCGCGGCGCGGATCTCGTCCTCGTGCCGCTGCGAGCCGAGCTTGTTCAGGATCACCCCGGCCAGCCACACCTCGGGGTCGTACTTCGCGAAGCCCAGCACCACGGCCGCGACGCTCCGGCTCGCCGCGCTCGCGTCGACCACGAGCACCACGGGCGCGTCGACGAGCCGCGCCACGTGTGCCGTCGACGCGTAGCCCTCGGTGCCGAGCGCGCCGTCGAACAGGCCCATCACGCCCTCGATCACGGCGAGGTCGGCGCCGCGGGATCCGTGCAGCAGCAACGGAACCAGCCGATCCTCGCCCTGGAGGAACGGGTCGAGGTTGCGGGCCTGGCGGCCGGTGGCGAGCGCGTGGTAGCCGGGGTCGATGAAGTCGGGGCCGACCTTGTGCCCGGACACCGCCATCCCGCGCGCGGCCAGCGCGGCCATGATCCCGGCCGCGATCGTGGTCTTCCCGTGCCCCGACCCCGGCGCCGCGATCACCAGCCTCGGCACCGCGCGGGTCACCACTCGATCCCCCGCTGCCCCTTCTGGCCGGTGTCCATCGGGTGCTTGACCTTCGTCATCTCCACCACCAGGTCGGCGGCGTCGACGAGCGCGGCGGGCGCGTTGCGGCCGGTGATCACGACGTGCTGGTGCCCGGTGCGCGCGGTGAGCGCTTCGACGACCTCATCGGTGTCGATCCAGCCCCAGTGCAGCGGGTAGCTGAACTCGTCGAGCACGTAGAAGTCGTGCCGCCCGCCGGCGAGCCTGCGCTTGATCTCCGCCCAGCCCTCGCGCGCGTTCCGCGCGTGGTCCTCCTCGGTGCCGGACTTGCGCGCCCAGCTCCAGCCCTCGCCCATCTTGTGCCATTCGACCGGGCCGCCCTGCCCGTCGGATTCGTGCAGCGCGCCGAGCGCGCGGAACGCGGATTCCTCGCCGACGCGCCATTTCGCGGATTTCACGAACTGGAACACGCCGATCGACCAGCCCTGGTTCCACGCGCGCAGCGCCATCCCGAACGCGGCCGTCGACTTGCCCTTCATCTCACCGGTGTGCACCACCAGCAGCGGGCGGTTGCGGCGCTGGCGGGTGCTGAGCCCGTCGGCGGGCACCACGGCCGGTTTCCCCTGCGGCATCAGGCCGCCCTCCCGGTCCTGGCGCGCACGGCGCCGGTCAGCGCCTCGGCGGCGACCTCGGCCAGCGGCAGCCGTTCGGCGCCGAGCGCCTCGGCGAGCCCGGCACCGAGCCCGAGCCGCATCTTGCCGGACTCGCAGTCCATCACCACCGACGCGATCCCGTGCCCGGCCAGCAGCCCGGCCGCGGCACGCGAGCGCGCGACGGCGTCGGCGCCACTGGTCGCGCGGCCGTCGGTGACCACGACCAGCAGCGGCCGCCGCCGCGGGTCGCGCAGGCGCTCGACCCGCAGCACGTGTTCCGCCTTCAGCAGCCCTTCGGCGAGCGGTGTCCGCCCGCCCGTCGGCAGCGCTTCGAGCCGGGTGGCGGCGGCCTCGACGCTGATCGTCGGCGGCAGCGCCAGCTCCGCGGCGTTCCCGCGGAAGGTGACCAGGCCGACCTTGTCCCGCCGCTGGTAGGCGTCCAGCAGCAGGGACAGCACGGCGGCCTTCACCTCGCGCATCCGCGAGCGCGCGCCCATCGAGCCGGACGCGTCCACGCAGAACAGCACGAGGTTGCCCTCCTTGCCCTCGCGCCTGGCGAACCGGAGGTCCGGCCCGCGGAGCACGAGCCCGGCACCGGACCGGCCACGCGCCCGCTGGTGCGGCGCGGCGGCGCGCACGGTGGCGAGCAGGTGCGGCCTGCCCTCGCGCACCGACGACGGCTGCACGCCGACGGTCCGCCCGGTGTCGGTGACCGCCCTCGACCGGCGGCCCTGCGCGCCTTCACCGGTGCCGGAAACGGCGAGCAGCCTTGCCCGGTAAGGCTTTCCGGAGCCGACCGTGGAGGTCTCACCGGAGCCGCCGTCCTGGCCCTCCTGCTGCCCACCGGCGCCAGGGGATTCCTCAGTGGACGGAGGCTCGGCACCGGAGCCGGGACCGTCGTCGTCCGGCCCCTGCTCGGGCGGTTCCGCGTCGGCCAGCGCCTGTTCGAGTTGTTCCTCTTCGATACCCGGCGCGTCGAACGGGTTGCGCCTGCGCCGGTGCGGCAGCGCGAGCCGCGCCGCGACCCGGATGTCCTCAGTGGACACTTCGGCGCGGCCGGACCACGCGGCGTGCGCGACCGCGGTGCGCGCGGTGACGATATCGGCGCGCATACCGTCCACTTCGAACGCGGCGCACACCTCGGCGATCTGCCGCAACGCGGTGTCGGTCAGCGCGACCTCGGGCAGGAACCGTTGCGCCGCTTCGATTTCGATCGCGAGCGTGGCGTCGGCGTCGGCGTAGGACGCGGCGAAGGAGTCCGGATCGGACTCGTAGGCGAGCCTGCGCCGCACCACCTCGACCCGCTGGGAGGGATCCCGGCTGGAGGCGACCTCCACGGTGAGCCCGAACCGGTCGAGGAGCTGGGGTCGCAGCTCGCCCTCCTCGGGGTTCATCGTGCCGATCAGCACGAACCTGGCCGCGTGCGAGACGGAGACGCCCTCGCGCTCCACCGTCGCGCGCCCCATCGCGGCCGCGTCGAGCAGCGTGTCCACGAGGTGGTCGTGCAGGAGGTTCACCTCGTCGACGTAGAGCAGGCCGCGGTGCGCGGCGGCGAGCAGGCCGGGCTGGTAGTCCGTGACGCCTTCGCCGAGCGCCCGTTCCAGGTTCAGCGACCCGACCACCCGGTCCTCCGCCGCGCCGACGGGCAGCTCCACCAGGCGCGCCGGGCGCCGTGACCCCGACGGCGCGTCGTGCGGGCCGTCGGGGCAGGCGGGATCCGGTGCCGAGGGCGAGCACGAGAACCGGCAGCCGTCGACCACGTCGACCTCGGGCAGCAACCCGGCCAGCGCGCGCACCATGGTCGACTTCGCGGTGCCCTTCTCGCCGCGCACGAGCACCCCGCCGATCGCCGGGGAAATCGCGGAAAGCACCAGCGCCAGCCGGAGATCGGCCATGCCGACCACGGCGCTGAACGGATACGGCCGCATGCACGCTCCTCTGCTCGCGGTGGGTGTCCACGCCCACTGGAGTACGGGCCCTGCCGGGGATGCTCCCGGCGGGCGACGGCCACCCAAGCTCTGGCTCCCGGCCTGGTGGCCGGTCACAGTGGCGGGACCGCCCTGGACTCGCGCGCGTGCGCTCACACAGGTTCCTCGGCGACCGTCAGGCCAATCCTCGCACAACGGGGCGGTTAGCCTCTGCGGGTGAGCGAGACGGTGACGGTGGCAGGAATCGGGGCGGACGGCTGGGCCGGGCTCTGCCGGGACGCGCGCGAGGCGATCACCTGCGCCGACGTCGTGTACGGCGGCCCGCGCCAGCTCGCGCTCATCGGTGATCACCCCGGCAAGCGGCCGTGGCCGAGCCCGCTGCTGCCCGCGCTCGACGCCCTGTTCGACGAGCCGGGGCGGATCTGCGTGCTGGCGAGCGGCGATCCGATGCTCGCCGGGATCGGCACGACGCTGGTGCGCAGGCTGGGCGCCGACCGGGTCCGGATCCTGCCGGGCGTGTCGTCGGTCGCGCTGGCCAGGGCTCGGCTCGGCTGGTCGGCGGAGGAGACCGACGTGGTCAGGGTGGTCGGGCACTCGGCCGACCGGGTGACCCGTGCGCTGGCCCCCGGCGCGCGCCTGCTGGTGCTCAGCGGCGACGCGAGCACCCCGGCGGTGCTCGCCGCGCTGCTGCGGCGCACCGGTTACGGCCCGAGCCGGATGACCGTGCTGGAGGAACTGGGCGGACCGGGCGAAAACCACGCCGACGGCACGGCGGACGACTGGGCCCGTGCCGAGGGCGCCGCGTTGAACCTGATCGCGGTCGACTGCGAGCGGGCTCCCGGCGCGCGCTTCCTCCCCACGCTTCCCGGCCTGCCCGACGACGCCTACGAACACGACGGCCAGCTCACGAAGCGGGATCTGCGCGCGCTGGCGCTGGCCAGGCTGGCGCCCGCGCCCGGCGAGGTGCTGTGGGACGTCGGCGCCGGCGCGGGCAGCGTCGGGATCGAATGGATGCGCGCCCATCCCCGCAACCGCGCGATCGCCGTCGAGCGGGATCCGGAGCGCGCGGCGCGCATCGAACGCAACGCGACCGCGCTCGGGGTGCCGGACCTCGACGTCGTCGTCGGCGAGGCGCCGGGGGCGCTGGCGGACCTCGCCGCGCCGGACGCCGTGTTCGTCGGCGGCGGGCTCACCGCGGCGTTGCCCGCGTGCCTCGCGAGGAAACCGGGGCGGCTGGTCGCGCACGGCGTCACCGTCGAGTCGGAGCAGCTCCTCGCCGCCGCGCACCGCGACCACGGCGGCGAGCTGACCAGGGTGGCCGTCGAACAGGCCGCGCCGTTGGGCGGGTTCACCGGCTGGACGCCGTCGAGGACCGTGACCCAGTGGAGCGTGACGCGATGACCGTGCACTTCATCGGCGCGGGGCCCGGTGCCGCGGACCTGATCACCGTGCGCGGCCGCGACCTGCTGGCCCGCTGCGAGGTGTGCCTGTACCCGGGCAGCCTGACCCCGAAGGACCTGCTCGCGCACTGCCCGGACGGGGCACGGCTGGTGGACACGGCGGGGCTCTCGCTCGACGAAATCGTGGCGGAACTCGTTGCCGCGCATGAAAAGGGCCTCGACGCCGCGCGCCTGTGCTCGGGCGACCCGTCGCTCTACAGCGCGGTGGCCGAGCAGGTGCGGCGCCTGGACGCCGCGGGCGTGCCGTACGCGATCACCCCCGGGGTCCCGGCGTTCGCCGCGGCGGCCGCCGTGCTCGGCCGCGAGCTGACCGTGCCGACGGTCGGGCAGAGCCTGGTGATCACGCGCGTGCGAGCCCGCTCGACCCCGATGCCGCCCGGTGAGAACCTCGCGACCTTCGCGGCGAGCGGCGCGACGATGGCGTTGCACCTCGCGGTGAACCGGATCGAGCAGGTGGTCTCCGAACTGCTCCCGCACTACGGCGAGGACTGCCCGGTCGCGGTCGTGTTCCGCGCGACGCACGACGAAGAGCGCGTGCTGCGCGGCACGCTCGGCGTGATCGCGGGCCAGGTCCGCGAGGCGGGCGTCGACCGGGCCGCGATGATCTTCGTCGGCAGGGTGCTCGCGGCGGACGGCTTCCCGGACAGCTTCCTGTACTCGGCGGACCGGGACCGCTCGAAGATGCCGCCCTCGTTCTGAGCCGGGATTGCCTACCCTGGGACAGTGCCCGAACTCGGAAGCCGCCGACGCGTGCTGCCCCCGCCGCCGAAAGCGGTGTGGGCCTCACTGGTGAACCCGCACCTCGATCCGGCGAGGCCGTGGCTGGACCTGCTCGACGACGAGGTGGCGCCCGAGATCGTCGAGGCGGTCGAACCGGGGCTGGTGGTGTGGTCGTCGTTGTGGCCGGACCGGCCGGACGACCGGATCCGGTTCGACCTCGAACCGGACGGCGGCGGAACGGCGGTCCGCTGGACGCTGTTCACCCAGGGCGCGGCACCCGGCGAGAGCAAGCTCGGGCACCTGCGGTTCCGGCTCAACAAGCTCCTCTACGGCGACCTGCGCTACTCCTACGGCCAATGACCGTGCTGGTGCTCGGCGGCACGGCCGAGGCTCGTGAACTGGCGGCAGACCTGCACGCGCGGGGCGTTCCCGTGATGTCCTCGCTCGCGGGCAGGGTCAGCGCGCCGCGGCTGCCCGAGGGCGAGGTGCGGATCGGCGGGTTCGGCGGCCCGGACGGGTTCGCGGCGTGGCTCGTCGAGCAGCAGGTCACCGCGGTCGTCGACGCGACGCACCCGTTCGCCGAGCGCATCAGCGCCTCCGCCGTCACCGCCTCCCGGCTCACCGGGGTGCCGCTCCTGCGCCTGGCACGGCCGGGGTGGGAACAGGGTCCCGGCGACGACTGGCACTGGGTCGCCGATCTCGGCGAGGCCGCGCGCGTCGTGCCGACGCTGGGCCAGCGGATCTTCCTCACCAGCGGGCGGCAGGGCCTCGCCGCGTTCGCGCACCTGACCGGACCGTGGTTCCTGGTGCGCTGCGTCGACCCGCCGTCCCCGCCGCTGCCGCCGAAGGCCGAGGTCGTGCTGGCGCGCGGCCCGTACACCGTCGCGTCCGAACTGTCCCTCCTGTGCGAGCACGGCATCGACGTGCTGGTGACGAAGGACAGCGGTGGCGCGCACACGTCGGCGAAACTCGCCGCCTGCCGCGACCTCGGTGTTCCGGTGGTCGTGGTGCGGCGCCCCGACCGGAGTGGAGCCGCCTCCGTGGCGACCGTCGCGGCGGCGGTCCGCTGGGTGCTCGGTATCCGGTAACAGGTGCTCACCGCGCTACAGATAGCGTTGGGGCAATGTGGACCGCCACCAGGCAACCTGATGACCGCGACGAGGTGACGGACCCGGGACACACCGAAGACGACGCGAGAACCAGCGCTGTGGAGCGCAGGCATCTGTGGCGTCTGCTCGCGATCGTGTTCGGGCTCCTGGCCGCAGGTTGCGCACTCGCCTTCCCGTTCCTGCCCGTCGTGCAGGACACCGCGAAGATCGTCTGGCCTGCTGGCACCGACACCAGACCGGTGAACGCACCGCTCGTCGGCTACTGGGCGCAGGACATGCGCGTCGACCTGCCGTGCGCGACCGTGAAGTCGGTCGACTCCCGCACCGGCGGCTCCGGCCTGCTCTACTCGACGGTGCCATCGGCGCGGTCCGAAAAGGGCGCCGGCATGCTGCTGCGGGTCGAGAACGGCCTGCTGACCGCGTCGAACCGCGGCGCGCAGGTGGTGCGCCAGCCGCTGCCGCCGAGCGGCTGCGACGTCAAGATCACCTCGGACGTCAACCGCACCAAGATCTTCGTCGGCGGCACGCCGGTGTACGACGCGGACGGTGACGCCCGCCCGCGCGTGGTCGGCATCTACACCGACATCTCCGGCGCCAAGGACCCGACCGCGGGCCTGCAGGTGACGATCACCCCCGACACCCGCTACCAGTCGTCCCCGACGGGCTGGAAGGTCGGCGTCGGCGTGTTCGGCGTGCTCGCCATCATCGCCTGCCTGATCGCGGTCAACCGGCTCGACATCGGCTTCGCGCGACGGGCCCCGAGATGGGCACCGGTCGGCTGGTGGCGGCTGACCGCGCGCGATTTCACCGTTTTCGGCGCGCTCGGCGCGTGGGTCTTCATCGGGCCGGTGACCTCGGACGACGGCTACATCCTCACGATGGCCAAGGTCACCGAGGCCACCGGGTACCTGACGAACTACCACAGATGGTTCGGGGTCGCGGAGGCCCCGTTCGGCTGGTTCTACCACGTCTACGAGCTGATGACGCACGTCAGCATGGCGCCGCCGTGGATCCGGCTGCCCTCGTTCCTGCTCGGCGCGCTGAGCTGGCTGCTGATCAGCCGCGAGGTGATGCCGAGGCTCGGCAGCCAGGTGCGGGTGAGCCGCGCCGCCGGCTGGGCCGCCGCGATGGTGTTCCTGGTCTGGTGGATGCCGTTCAACAACGGCGTCCGGCCGGAGCCGGTCGCCGCGGTCGGCTCGCTGCTCGCGCTGTGCGCGGTCGAGCGGACGCTGGTCACGCGCCGGATGCTGCCGCTGTGCCTGGGCCTGCTGGCCGCCGCGTTCACGCTCGCGGCGACCCCGACCGGGCTGATCGCGGTGGCGCCGTTCCTGGTCGCCGCGCGCCCGCTCTACCAGCTTCTGCGGTCGCGGGCGCGGGAAAGCAGCTGGCTCACCGTGCTGGCGCCGATCATGGGCGCCGGTTTCCTGGTGCTCATCGTGATCTTCGCCGACCAGACCTTCGCCAGCGTCCAGGAGGCGACGCGGCTGCGCACGCAGGTCGGGCCGAGCCTGTCGTGGTTCGAGGAGCTGCACCGGTACGAGCTGCTGTTCGAGAACTCGGCGGACGGGTCGGCCGCGCGCCGCTTCCCGGTGCTGCTGCTCATCCTCTGCACCGGTGTGTGCCTGGTGATGCTGCTGCGCCGCGGCCGGATCCAGGGCGCCGCGCTCGGGCCTGCCCGCCGTCTCATCGGGACGGTCGCGATCTTCTTCGTGATGCTGGCGCTCACGCCGACGAAGTGGACGCACCACTTCGGCGCGTTCGCCGCGGTCGGCGCCGCGATGGCCGCGCTGACCGGGCTGGCGACCAGTTCCACCGTGCTGCGGTCCAAACGCAACAGAGCCGCGTTCGTGGCGGGGCTGCTGCTGGTCGCGGCGCTCGCGGCGACCGGGCCCAACGCCTACTGGTTCGTGTCGAACATCGGCGTCCCGTGGGGCGACAAGGCGATCTCGGTCGGCGGGTTCTCGCTGTCCACGGTGCTGCTGATCGCCGCGGCGGTCGCCGGGATCGTGGCGTTCGTGGAGAACGTGCGCGCCCACCGTCCACATCAGCCGGTCGGGCCGCAGGAAGGCCGCGGCCGGTCGCTGAAGCTCGGGTCGATATCCCTGGTCGCGGTGTGCGGCCTGGTCGCGTTCGGCGAGTTCGGCAGCATGGCCAAGGCGATCCAGAAGGGCTGGGGCAGCTACAGCTTCGGCGCGGCGAACGTGTCGCACCTGTTCGGCAAGAGCTGCAACCTCTCCGACCACGTGATGGTGGAGCGCGACCCGATGTCGAGCGTGCTCAGCCCGGTGACCGACAAGACGGTGCCGCTCACCGAGGCGGAGAAGAAAAAGAAGCAGGAGGAAAGCGGCGGCGCGGTCGGCGGGGTCAGCCCGCTCCCGCCGCCGGACGAGGGCAACGGGAAGACGCAGGTCGGGTTCCACACCACCGGCACCCTCGACAAGGACCCGCTGACCGATCCCCCGCACGGCTTCAAGCCGTCGAAGGTGCCGATGTGGAGCAGCTACCAGGACGGCGGCGCCTCGGTCGGCAGGCTCCGCACCGACTGGTACGGGCTGCCGGAGGAGCGCTCGGGCGGCCAGGTCGTGCTCGCGGTCAACGCCTACCCCGGCAAGGCCACCTCGGTGCAGGTCGAGTTCGGCGAGCAGACCCCGCAGGGCGTGCACGTGGTGAAGAGCCAGGACGCGCTTGGCAACGGGGCGGGCTCCGGGAGCTGGGCCGACGTGCGCATCAGTATCGGTGACCTGCCGAAGAACGTGAACTCGGTCCGGGTGGTCGCGAAGGACGACGACCTCACCCAGGACGGCTGGGTCGCGGTGACCGCACCGCGCGTGCCGACGTTCACCACCCTCACCGAGCGCGTCGGCAGCGCACCGGTCTACATGGACTGGCCCGCGTCCTTCGCCTACCCGTGCATGAACCCGGTGACCTCGCACGACGGGATCTCCGAGGTGCCCGCCTACCGGATCACCGCGGGCTCGCTCGCGTCGGAGGGCGAGGTCGGGTCCAACAAGGGCGGCGGCCCGATCGGCTGGATCGAAGAGGTCGCCGACGAGCCAGAGGTGCCCAGCTTCCTCAAGGACAAGCCGGACCAGCCATGGGGCGAGCTGATGCAGATCGAGCCCTACACCGACGGCGCGGCACCGCAGGTGGTGCGCGGCCAGGAGGTGCACCCCGGCTGGTGGACCCCCGGGCCCGGCCCGCGCCAGCCGAACGGGCACTCGGAAACCCGCTAGTACGAGCGGGGCGTCCAGACGGTTCCTCCCGCACTCCTGGTGCGGGAGGAACCGACGATCAGCAGGCAGCGCATGTCCACTTCGGACGGATCAAGACCGTCCAATGTGGTCACGGTGATCGATTCCCCCGCACCGCCGACATTTCTGGCGATCACCACCGGCGTGTGCGGTTCCCTGTGGCGCAGCAGCACTTCCTTCGCGTCCGCGAGCTGCGCGGTGCGGCTGCGGGACGCCGGGTTGTAGATCGCCAGCACCAGATCCGCCGCGCCTGCCGCGTCCAGCCTGCGCTCGATCACTTCCCACGGCTTGAGCCGGTCCGAAAGGGACAGCACGCAGTAGTCGTGGCCGAGCGGGGCGCCGACCCTGGACGCGGCGGCCTGCGCGGCCGTCACACCCGGCACGACGCGCACCGGGACACCGGCCCATTCGGCGTCCTCGGCCTGTTCGAGCACCGCGGAGGCCATCGCGAACACGCCGGGGTCGCCGGAGGACACCACGGCCACCCTTGCCCCGTCGCGGGCCAGCCCGAGCGCCTCACGGGCGCGGTCCGCCTCGACGCGGTTGCCCGAGGCGTGCCGCGTCTGACCCGCCCGCTGCGGCACCTTCGCCAGGTACGGCCCGTAGCCGACGAGGTGCTCCGCCGCGGCCAGTTCCGCCGCCGCCTCCGGGGTGAGCCACCGCTCCCCCGCCGGGCCGAGCCCGACCACGACGACCTCGCCGCCGGTCGCGGGTTCCTCGCCGGGTGACGCGGGTTCGCCGTGCCCCGACTTCCGCGCCGCGTAGGCAGGGCTCGGCACGACGGCAAGCGAGAAGTACGGCACGGTGCCCGGCTCGACCTCGGCGAAGTCCGCCACCCGTTGCGCGCCCCAGGTCGCACGCTCCACATAGGACGCTTCGGGCATGCGGCCGGACTCTTCGAGCGCTTCGCCCACCGCGCCGAAGGTCCTGCCCAGCTTGAGGATCGCGGCCGCGTCGGTGTCCGCGAGCCGCCTGGCCAGCTCGGGCGCCGGCAGCGTGCCGGGAAGCACGGTGAGCACCTCGTCGCGTTGCACGAGCGGCCGTCCCAGCACCGCGGCGGCCGCGCTGACCGAGGTGACCCCCGGCACGACGTGCGCCTCGTACCGATCGGCGAGCCGTTCGTGCATGTACATGTAGGAGCCGTAGAAGAACGGGTCGCCCTCGCACAGCACGACGACGGTCCGCCCGGCGTCGAGGTGCCCGGCGAGCCGTTTCGCGCTCACCTCGTAGAACTCGGCGATCGCGCCCTCGTACCCGCCGGGGTGCTCGGTGGTCTCGGTGGTGACGGGGTAGACGAGCCGTTCCTCGAGCTGCCCTTCCCGCAGGTAGGGCGCGGCGACGGAGCGCGCGATGCTGCGGCCGTGGCGCGCGCTGTGGTAGGCGATCACCTCGGCGCCGCCGATCAGCCGTGCCGCCTTCACCGTCACCAGTTCCGGATCGCCCGGCCCGAGCCCGACCCCGTAGAGCACCCCGGTCACCGGATGATCCCTTCGTCCTCGGCGGCCAGCGCGTTCACCGCGGCGACCGCCATCGCACTGCCGCCCCGCCTGCCCCGCACCACGAGGTACGGCACCGGCGCGCGTTCGACCAGCGCCGCCTTGGACTCCTCGGCGCCGACGAAGCCGACCGGAACGCCGAGCACGGCCGCGGGCAAGCCCGCGCCCTCGTCGATCAGCTCCAGCAGCCGGAACAACGCGGTCGGCGCGTTGCCGATCGCGACGACGGACCCGGCGAGCCGGTCCCGCCACAGCTCCATCGCGGCCGCGGACCTGGTGGTGCCCATCCGCTCGGCGAGGCCGGGCACGGACGGGGCGGCGAGGGTGCACACGACGTCGTTGGCCGCTGGCAGGCGCTTGCGGGTGATCCCGCTGGCGATCATCATGGCGTCGCACAGGATCGGCGCGCCCGCGTTCAGCGCCGCCCGCGCCGACTCCACCACGTCGAGCGAGTAGGCGAGGTCGTCGACGAGGTCGACCATCCCGCAGGCGTGGATCATCCGCACCGCGACACCGGCCACGTCGTCGGGCAGGATCGCGAGGTCCGCCTCGTCCCGGATGGTGGCGAAGGAGCGGCGGTAGATCTCCGCGCCGTCGCGGATGTAGTCGGTCACTCGGTTCCCTTCCCGGACAAGGACTCCAGAAGATCCACAGTGGACACCCAGGCACCGTCGACGAGGTACCCGCCCGCGGTGGCGAGCACGTCGCGGTGCGGGCCGCGCGGGGCGCCGCAGCGGCGGTCGCACCCGGAGAAGTGCGCGGTCAGGCCGGGTTCCAGCGCCTGGGAGGCGAGCGAGCGGACGTCGGCGAGCGCCCGCGCGCACCCCGGCCGCCCGATGCACGCGCTGACCCCGGCCCCCGGCGCGTCCTGGCCGGCCAGAAAACCGGGGAGGCGACCGGCGACCGAGGCGTCCGGGAGCACGATCGAACGCCACGGCGTGATGGTCACCTCACCCGCGAGCGACGCGAGCAGGTACGCGTCGTCGGCGCGGAGCACTCCGAGCGGCGGCGCGACGCACAGTTCCGCGCCGTGCCCGCCCAGCTCCACGCGCGTCGAAGGCAGCCTGCGCGGCGGCATCCTGGCGGCGCGGATCGCCCGCGCGGCCTCGATCAGCGGCGTCGGGTCGGGCAGTTCCCGTAGCCGCCACGCGGCTCCCCTGATCTCGGTGAACACCACCGCGAGGCGGACCAGCGCGCCCGCCGCCGCCGAAGCGGGGACCCGCAGGCCGGTGTCGGTCCCGTCGAACAGGATCGCGCCGTAGTCCGGGGTCAGCGCCTGCCAGCCGAGATCGGCGCGCTCGCCGGACAGGTCGCCCCGCCCGTTGTCGAGCGCGAACAGGAACCGGCCGGGCAGGTTCGCCAGTGCGGGCACCGCGCACACGGTCTCGTCGAGCGAGCGCACCAGCGGCCGCACGTCCACCAGGCCGCCGCTGATCGGGGACGCGAGGTAGTTCCGGACCCGCTCGTGGGTCGGCGACGGCAGCAGCCCGGCCGCGCCGAGCCGCTCGATCACCCTGGGGTCGCCGTCGGGCAGGCCGCGGAGCTGGAGGTTCGCGCGCGAGGTCAGGTGCAGCGCGCCGTCGCCGAATTCGGCTGCCACGGCGGCCAGCGCGACGAGCTGCGCCGACGAGACCCTGCCACCGGGGAGCCGGACCCTCGCCAGCGCGCCGTCCGCGGCGGGGTGCGTGGCGTAGACCCCGGGGCACGCGTCGCGGCGGTCGCGTGCGGGGGTGGCCATGCGCCTCACTCTAGATGGCCGCCGCCGTCCGGCCGAACGTCACCTTGACGCCGGGTGCCCCGTACCCGGAGAGTGAACGGCGACCCATGCGCGCCTGTCAGCGGAGGAACCCGGTGTGAATCCGGGACGGTCCCGCCACTGTGATCGGATCCTCGCCGGATCCGGGAGCCAGGAACTCCGGCAGGCGCGTTCCACGTGCCCGGGGCGAGGACACCCCGGAAAGGAGCGTCGGCGGCCGTGATCCTGCTGCTGTCCACTTCGGACACCGATCTGCTGAGTGCGCGGGCGAGCGGGGCGGAGTACCGCCTCGCCAACCCCGCCAGGCTCGACCTCGCCGGACTGCCCGCGCTGCTCGACGCCGCCGCGATCGTCGTCGTCCGCATCCTCGGCTCCGAACGGGCCTGGCAGGAGGGCCTCGACGCGGTGCGGTCGAGCGGCAGGCACGTGGTGGTGCTCGGCGGCGAGCAGGCGCCCGACGCCGAGCTGATGAAGCTGTCCAGCGTGCCGTCGGGCATCGCCACCGAGGCGCACGCCTACCTCGCGCAGGGCGGGCCGGAGAACCTCCGTCAGCTGCACCGGTTCCTCTCGGACACGCTGCTGCTGACCGGTGACGGGTTCGCGCCGCCGGCGGCCCAGCCGGTGTGGGGTGTGCTCGACCGCGAACACCGGGCCGCGGACGGGCCGACGATCGCGATCCTCTACTACCGCGCGCACCACCTGTCCGGGAACACCGCGTTCGTCGAAGCGCTGTCCACCGCGATCGAGGACGCGGGCGGGCGGGCGCTGCCGATCCACTGCGCGTCACTGCGCTCGCGCGAGCCCGAGATGATGGCGAAGCTCGGCGAGGCGGACGCGCTGCTGGTCACCGTGCTCGCCGCGGGCGGGACCAAGCCGTCGGAGGCGGGGGCCGGTGGTGACGACGAGGCGTGGGACGTCGCCGAACTGGCCGCGCTCGACATCCCCACGCTGCAGGCGCTCTGCCTGACCAGCGACCGCGAGACCTGGGAAGCCAACGACGAGGGACTGTCCCCTTTGGACGCGGGAAACCAGATGGCGGTCCCCGAGTTCGACGGCAGGATCATCACGGTTCCCTTCTCCTTCAAGGAAATCGACGAGGACGGGTTGCCGAAGTACGTGGCCGATCCCGAACGGGCTTCCCGCGTCGCCGGGATCGCGGTCGCGCACGCGAGGCTGCGGCACACTCCCCCGCCGCGGCGCCGGATCGCGCTCATGCTCTCGGCGTACCCGACCAAGCACTCGCGGGTCGGCAACGCGGTCGGGCTGGACACCCCGGCGTCGGCGATCGAACTGCTGCGCCGCATGCGCGCGGCCGGGTACGACCTCGGCGACGAAGCGTTCCCCGGTGTCGAGCCGACCGGTACCGGCCAGCCCGACGGCGACGCGCTGATCCACGCGCTGATCGCGGCGGGCGGGCAGGATCCGGAGTGGCTCACCGAGGAACAGCTCTCCGGCAACCCGATCCGGGTGCCCGCCGCGCGCTACCGGGAGTGGTTCGCGGCGCTGCCCGATGAGCTGCGCGAAGCGATGGAAGAGCACTGGGGGCCCGCGCCGGGTGAGCTGTACGTCGACGGCGGCGACATCGTGCTCGCGTCGCTGCGGGCGGGCAACGTGGTGCTGATGATCCAGCCGCCACGCGGGTTCGGGGAGAACCCGGTGGCCATCTACCACAATCCCGACCTGCCGCCGAGCCACCACTACCTGGCCGCCTACCGCTGGCTCGAAGAGGAGTTCGGCGCGCACGCGGTGGTGCACCTCGGCAAGCACGGCTCGCTGGAATGGCTGCCGGGCAAGACGGCAGGCCTGTCCGCGTCGTGCGCGCCGGACGCGGTGCTCGGCAATCTCCCGCTGGTGTACCCGTTCCTGATCAACGACCCCGGCGAGGGCGCGCAGGCCAAGCGGCGCGCGCACGCCACCATCGTCGACCACCTCATCCCGCCGATGGCGCGCGCCGAGAGCTACGGCGATCTCGCGCGCCTGGAACAGCTCCTGGACGAGCACGCGAACATCGCCGCGATGGACCCGGCGAAGCTGCCCGCGATCCGCGCGCAGATCTGGACGCTCATCCAGGCCGCGAAACTGGACCACGACCTCGGGGTGGACGCCCGCCCGCACGACGCCGAGTTCGACGACTTCCTCCTGCACATCGACGGCTGGCTGTGCGAGGTGAAGGACGCGCAGATCCGCGACGGGCTGCACATCCTCGGGCAGGCACCGGAAGGCGAAGCGCGGGTCAACCTCGTGCTGGCCATGCTGCGCGCGCAGCAGATGTGGGGCGGGCAGCAGGGCGCCGTGCCAGGACTGCGCTCCGCGTTGGGGCTCAAGGAGAACAGCGGCGCCGCACTGTCCGAAGTGGATGGTATCGAGCAGACCGCGCGCACACTCGTCGAGGCGATGGAAGCCGCCGGATGGGCACCGGCTTCGGTGGCAGGCGCGGTGGAGCGCGTGCTCGGCCACCCCGACGACGCCGTCGGGCACGTGCTGGCGTTCGCGGCCACCGAGATCGTGCCGCGCCTCGCGGGTACCTCCGCCGAGATCGACGCCGTGCTGCACGCACTGGACGGTGGGTACATCGCGGCCGGCCCGAGCGGGTCACCGCTGCGCGGGCTGGTCAACGTGCTGCCGACCGGGCGCAACTTCTACACCGTCGACCCGAAGGCGATCCCGAGCAGGCTCGCCTGGGAAACCGGGCAGGCGCTCGCCGACTCGCTGCTGCGCCGCTACCGCGAGGACACCGGAGACTGGCCGCGCTCGGTCGGGCTGTCGGTGTGGGGCACCTCGGCGATGCGGACCTCCGGTGACGACGCCGCGGAAGTGCTTGCGCTGCTGGGAGTCCAGCCTGTGTGGGACGAGGCTTCGCGCCGCGTCACCGGGATCGAGGCCGTGCCGCTCGCCGAACTGGGCAGGCCCCGCATCGACGTCACCGTGCGGATCAGCGGGTTCTTCCGCGACGCCTTCCCGCACGTCATCGACCTCATCGACGACGCGGTGCGGCTGGTCGCCTCGCTCGACGAGCCGGCGGAGCAGAACTTCGTGCGGGCGCACGCGCGCGCCGATCTCGCCGCGCACGGGGACGAACGCCGTGCCACCACGAGGATCTTCGGCTCGAAGCCGGGCGCGTACGGCGCCGGGATGCTGCCGCTGATGGACTCCGGGAACTGGCGCGACGACGCCGACCTCGCCGAGGTGTACGCGGTGTGGGGCGGTTTCGCCTACGGCCGCGGCCTCGACGGGCGGCCCGCGCGCGAGGACATGGAAAGCTCGTACAAGCGCATCGTCGTGGCCGCGAAGAACACCGACACCCGCGAGCACGACATCGCCGACTCCGACGACTACTTCCAGTACCACGGCGGCATGATCGCCACCGTCCGCGCGCTCACCGGGACCGCGCCCGCGTCCTATGTGGGCGACAGCACCACTCCGGACGCGGTGCGGACGCGGACGCTCGGCGAGGAGACCGCGCGCGTGTTCCGCGCCCGCGTGGTGAACCCGCGCTGGATCTCGGCGATGCGCAAGCACGGCTACAAGGGCGCGTTCGAACTGGCCGCCACCGTCGACTACCTGTTCGGCTTCGACGCCACCGCCGGGGTCGTCGACGACTGGATGTACGAGAAGCTCAGCGAGTCCTACGTGCTCGACGAGGTGAACCAGGAGTTCATGGCGAAGGCCAACCCGTGGGCGCTGCGCGGCATCATCGAACGCCTCGGCGAAGCGGCCGAGCGGGGCCTGTGGGCCGAACCCGACCAGGACCTGCTCGACCGCATGCGCGAGGTCTACCTCCGCCTCGAAGGCGATCTCGAAGAGGGCTGAACCCGGTCAGTTCGGTTCGAAGGGCCGGTGGTCGGGGGCGCAGACCGTGCCTTCCGGGGGCAGCTTCAACCCGGTCAGGTAGCTGTCCAGCGTGTCATCGACGCATTTGCTCCGGCCGTCGTAGGCGGCAGCGTGCCCGGCGGCGTCCACGGAGAGCAGGCGGGCCCGGCCGAGCAGGTGGCTGGTCGAGACCGCGTTCTCGTACGGGGTCGCCGGGTCGCCGAGCCGGTCGGCCACGAGCAGCACCGGGTTGGCGGTCGGCTTGTTCCACGGGCCGGTGTACCGGTCGGGGTCGCTCACCGGCCAGCTCGCGCACGGCAACCCGGCGTAGATCCAGTGCGACGCGAAGCCGGGAGCCTCCTTCTCGGCCAGCCGGGCGTAGCGGCCGACGGCCTTCGGATCGCGCGGGTTGTCGGAATCGGCGCAGTTGACGGCGTTGTACCAGGCGTTGTACGCGCGCTGCGGCTCGTCGGCGCGGGTGGACCGCGACGCGGGACGCTGGACGGCGAGGTGGATTTCCTGCAGGAAGGAGGTTATTCCTTCGGCGTCGCCCGAGCGGAGCGCGCCCATCACCCTGGTGACCAGGTCCTGGTAGGTGACCTGCGACGTCCCGCCGCGCGGATCGGTGAGGGCGACCGGACCCGTGCGCAGCTTGGCCAGCAGTGCCTCGTACTTGCGGAGCAGGCTCTGCTCGGTGGCGCCCGGTTCGCCGAACTTGCACACCGGATGGGCCGCGCATTCCCTCAGCAGAGTCCTCAGCGCGGTCTGGGCACCGCGGTACGGGGCGAGCCGGTACATGTAGGGCTCGTTGCCCTGTCCGGGAAACCGGCCGGTGGTCACCGCCTGTGGTTGCACCACACCGTCGAGCGCCATCGCCCGCACGCGCTGCGGGAAGAGGTTGGCGTACGCCTCGCCCACGTGCGTCCCGTAGGAGGTGCCGACGTAGGTCAGCTGCTGGTCGCCGACGGCGCGGCGAAGCAGGTCCATGTCCCTGGCCACGTTGGCGGTGGACATGTGCCCCAGCAACGGCCCGGCGTGCCGCGCGCACCGCGCGGTCACTTCGCCGACCTGCCGGATCGCCTCGGCCTCCTGGGCTTCGGTGATGGGGAAGACCTGGAGCAGTTTCGCGTCGTCGGCCGGGTCGTCGGAACAGCTGACCGGGGTGGACGCGTGCGTGCCGCGCGGGTCGAACCCGACGATGTCGAAGCGTGCGCTCATCGCCGGTGACAGCCGCGGCGGGATCCGGCCACCGCCACCGGGGCCGCCGGGATTGGTGAACACCGTGCCGATCCGGTGCCGCGGATCCGTCGCGAGCCTTTTCGTCAGCGCCAAGGAGATCTGCGGCCCAGCCGGGTCCCGATAGGACAGCGGCACCCTGGCCGTGGCGCACTCCGAGCCCGGTGGGCTGTTGTCGTCCGGGCACGGAACCCAGTCGAGCACGGGGGTGGCGGCGCGATCGGAATCGGCAGGCGGCGTCCCGGCTTCCGCGCCCGTGACCAGTCCGGCCGACATCATCAATGCCACGGCGCCCAGTGTGAAACCGCGCCGGAGGGCAGTGTGTCTTTCTCGCATCCGGGCACTCTAGGCGGGTATCCGGAAGCACGGAATGGCCGGGAAGCCCGCGAATAGTGGCTGTTCGGCCGATGCGGGACTGCTCGGGAGTGGGCAGGAACCTGATCAAGGGTTGAGGCCCTGTTGTGGTTGGTTCGCCGTGTCGGGCCGTGGTTTAACGATGGCTTTGGACGGGAAGGAGGTGCGGGCTTTCGTTGTCCGGGTGGCGGTTGGGTTGTGGTCCGATTCGATCGCGGGTGCCGATTTCGCGGCTCTTCTGCTGTGTCCGCGAATGGTTATCGGTCTGGCGGGGTGGGTCGGTGGCCGCCGAGGGCGATGAGGGCGTTGGCGTCGTTGAATCCGAACGCGATCCTGGTGATGAGTCCGATCCTGGTGTTGACCGATTCGATTCAAGGAATTGGACAAGCCGCAGTCGAGGGCGGCGTCGATTGCGCGGCGGTGGCGTTTGATCTTGCGGTCGAGGTCGACGAAGACGGGAATTCGGCAGCGTTGCGCCCAGCCGCACCCATGGTCCAGGGCCTGTTTACCGGCGTCGCCCTTGACTGTGAAGGCGTAGCGGAGGCCCCCTTTGAGGAGGTAGGCCCGGCGCAGACGGGGCTGGTCTTGGTGATCCAGGCCAGCTTGGCCCGCTGATGCCCGGCCAGGTTCTCCGGGTTCTCCACAAGCACCACCAGGCGCGTTTGAGGGCGCGAGCGTGCCCCAAGGCGCCCTGGTTGCGGGTGGCGTCACCGCGGCGCGTGGTGCGCCGCGGTGAGGCGGCGCTCCAGGCTTGCCGACGCTCCTCATCCAGTGCCTCGGCGGCCCAGGCCACGACGTGGAACGGATTCGCACAGCGCACCGCGTCCGGCAGTGAATCGCCACGGCTTTGGCGACCCAGTCCGCCGCATCGGCGGACACCTGCGTGCTCCGTGCGCACGGAGCGGGTCCCAGGGCGGCGAAACACACGCCCAGCACCGTGCTGTCATGCCCCGGCGCGGCCCACACCAGCCGCCCGGTGTCGTGATCGATCACGATCGTGAGGCACTTGTGCCCTTTCTTGTAGAAGATTTCATCGACCCCGATACGCCGCAGTCCTTCCAATCGGTCCACCACCCGGTCGACATCGGCCAGCACGCGCGCGATGATCGCCGCATCGCACCCGTGGCACGCCAGCCTCCGCAAGAGCCCGGACCGTTCCCGCATCCAGCCCCGCCACTGCCTCGTCGTACTCAATCTTTCCCGCAACCGCCCATGCCAACCCCGCCAAGCCACGACCAACGGAGCCTATTTTGTTGGTATAGCGACCCTTCTTGTCTGTCCATTGTGGACTTATCGAATTCAATTCACTCGATCGTGTGTTCGATTCCGGGTGTGGTCGCGGTAGAGTGGTGGGGTGTCGGAGACTTCTTCCCTTGTGTCGCAGCGGGAGCTGTGGCGGTGCAGTGCGCGTGAGGCCGCTGGGCTGTTGCAGGAGAAGTTCGTGGCCTTGTGGCGGTTGGAGTCTCAGCTCTGCCGCATCATCGCGCACCTGGACAACGGTGGCGCCCGCGAACTGGGGTATACGGGTGTGACCGGGTTGGTGGCCGATATCGCGCGCAGTTCCGGTCCTGGGGTGACGAAGCTGGTCAAGCGAGCCCTGGTCACCAACCCCAGCTATAGCGTTGGTGGTGTGGAGATTCCGGCCGCGGCGCCGGTGGTGGGGGAGGCGGTGCGGGAGGGGGAGATCTCGCCGGAGCATGTGGACGGGATCGTGCGGGTGCTGGAGAAGATCCCGGCCACGGTCTCGGTGGAGGATCGGGAGTTCGCTGAGCGGTCCCTGGTCGGCCTGGCGCGTCATGCGGGTATCGGGGAGATCGGCACACTGGGCAAGGAAATCCTCGGCCGTCTCGACCCCGACGGCACCGAGCCTCGTGAGAGTCCTGAACCGAAACGTGCCCTGAATATTCATCAGCGCAAGGACGGTTCGGCGAAGTTCGACGGCTACCTCGACCCGATCTCCGCCGCCAAGACCCTCGCCCTGCTGGATCCACTTGCCCAGACCCAGCCGGATGACCCTTCCGACAATCCGCTGCTGCGGGGTCGGGCGGAGCGGTACGGGGACGCGTTCATGGAGATAGTCAACCTCGCCGCCAGCCACCCGGAGTCCCCGAACCGCAGCGGTGGTCGAGCGGATCTGATCGTGACGATCCCCTTGGCTGACTTGAAGAGGGAGCTGGGCGCGGCGTGTCTGGATATGGTCACCGACATCACCGCCAGCGAAGCCCGCATCCTGGCCTGCGACTGCAAAATCATTCCCGCCATCCTTGATGGTGCGGGGCAGCCGTTGGAGATGGGGCGGGCCAGGCGCCTGGTGACCGAGGCGATGCGGCTCATGCTTGCCATCCGCGATCGCGGGTGCTGCTTTCCCGGGTGCTCGCGCAGGCCGCGTCATTGCGAGGCACACCACGTGCTGCCCTGGTACGCCGGAGGCAAGACTGACCTGGGTAATCTCACGCTGCTGTGCTCCCGGCATCATCGCCTGCTGCACACCAGCGACTGGACACTCCGCATGGTCAACGGCCAACCCGAGTTCACCCCACCAGCGTTCGTCGACCCGTGGCGAAGACCCCGAACGAACCGCCCCACCGCCCAACCCCGCGCCGCCTGAGGGCCGATGCCGCCACCGGCGGCCACTACGTCCACCGCGGACCGAGCGACAAAACCCCGGTCCTTCAGCCACCCCCCGGCGAAGGACAACACAAACACGCCCGCCATCCGAACCACGGATGCCGAACTATCCTGCGCCACCACCACCAGCCGCGAACCATCACACGACCGGCCGATCGCGCGCGGACCGCAGAGATAGCCGGGTGCGGCAGCGAAGGTGACCTACCTTGATCCCCGGCGGAGCCCCAGAACCACCCGCCGCATCCCGCCGCTCAACCCCGGGTTGCCTGACATCCCGCCGCTCTTTAGCTGCCCTGTGGTCCATGTTCACGGCGGACTTGCCGAACAGAACCCGGTTCTTCAGCCGCTCCCCGGTGAAGAGCAGCACGAACATGCCCACCATCCGAAGCTGCGGGCACCGAACCACCCACCGCCGCCAGCCGCGAACCGACGCACCACCGGCCGGTCACCCGCCGACCGCAAAGCCAGCCGGGTGCAGCCGCCGAGGTGATCACTTCCATCCTGGCGAAGCCCAAAACCAACCGCCGGACCGCTCAACCCCGCACGGTCGGATAGGCCCAGCCGCTCTTGGTGGCCCGGTAGTCGCTGTGCCTGCAGCGGGCTAACCGAGGAAACCTAGTTCGGGGGAAACCCAGACTCACCATTGGCGACACCGCCTGGATGCCCCCGATGGTCGCCTTCAGGGGCATCACTCGACCGCAGCACGGAAACGAAACCCAGCCCCCTCCTTACCGTCCAAAGCCTCTTTGACCGGGCACCCGGCACGGCGAACGACCACGACATCGCTCAAGCGTCGTAGTCGATCGTCAGCGACTCCGATACCGGGAACGACTGGCAGGTCAGCACGAAACCGGCGTCCACTTCGGACTTTTCGAGCGCGAAGTTGCGGCGCATGTCGACCTCGCCGTCGGTCACCTTCGCCCGGCAGGTGCCGCACACGCCGCCCTTGCAGGCGAAGGGCAGGTCGGGGCGAAACCGCTGCGCGCCGTCGAGCACGCTCGTCGAGCGGGCCAGCGTCATCGAACTCGACCGGCCGTCCAGTACGAGCTTCACCTCGCTGGACGTGCCGGTCAGGCCGGGTTCTTCGTGGCGGACGGGTTCCGGGGGCAGGTCGTCCACGTAGAACAGTTCCTGGTGCACGCGTTCGGAGGGCACGCCGAGATCGGCGAGCACCTCCTGCGCGGAGGTGACCATCCCGAAAGGACCGCACAGCCACCAGTGCGCGACCTCGCCGACCGGGATCAGCGCCTCGCACAGCTTTCGCAGCCGGTCGGCGTCTAGCCGTCCGGTGAACAGTTCCGCTTCCCTCGGCTCGCGGGAGAGCACGTGCGCGAGTTCCAGGCGTGCCGGGTAGCGGTCCTTCAGGTCGGCCAGTTCGTCGGCGAACATGACGGTGCCGCTGCGCCGGTTCCCGTAGAGCAGGGTCACCGCGGCGCCGGTGGACTCCAGCAGCGACGCGGCGATCGAGAGCACCGGCGTGATCCCGGATCCCGCCGCGACGAGCACGTGGTGGCCGTCGGCGGTGAGATCGGGTGTGAAGCTCCCCGTCGGCGCGGCGACCTCGACGACGTCGCCGGGGCGCACCTCGTTCACCAGCCACGACGAGAACAGCCCGCCGGGGACCTCTCGCACGCCGACGCGCGGGCTGCGTCCCGCCGCGGCGCAGATCGAATAGGACCGCCGCTGGTCGACGCCGTCGACTTCACGGCGCAGCGTCAACGACTGGCCGGGCCGGAAGTCGTAGCGCCGCGCCAGTTCCGGCGGCACCTCGAAGGTCACCGCGACCGCGTCGTCGCACAGCCGCTGCACGGAGGAGACCGTGAGCGGGTGGAACCCGGTCCGCCGCGGTGCGGTAACGGAGGTGGTCACTAGATCTCCTTGACGTGCTCGAACGGTTCGAGGCAGGCGCCGCAGCGTCGCAACGCCTTGCACGCGGTGGCGCTGAACCGGGACTGCTCTTCGGTGTCCTCGGATCCGCAACGCGGGCAGCGCACGCGCGAAACCGGCGCGCTCAGCGCGAGCGGGATCGGCCCGGTGCGCGCGGGCGCGGCACCGGGCGGCGCGATCCCGGCCTCGGCGAGCTTGCGCCTGCCGTCGGAGCTGATCCAGTCGCTCGACCACGCCGGCTGCAGCACGGTGCGGACCTCGACCTCGCCGAACCCGGCGCCGAGCAGGGCGTGTTCGAGATCGTCGCGCATGGTGTCCATCGCGGGGCAGCCGGTGTAGGTCGGCGTGATCGACACCGTCACCCGGCCGTCCACTTCGGACACCTCGCGCAGCACGCCGAGATCGGCGAGTGTCAGCATCGGCAGCTCGGGATCGGTCACGGTCGCGGCCACCGCGTACGCGGTCACCATGTCGCGTCCGGGTGCGCCCGTGCCACGCTCTGCAGCTCGGCGAGCAGGTAGCCCATGGCCTCGGTGTGCACGCCGTCGCGGCCGGTGTGCCCGGACACCCCGGCGTACGCGGCACGCTCCGGCCTGGCGAGGGTGGCCGCGGCGAACACCTGGTCCAGCACCGCGTCGAACTCCTCGCGCACCGAGGAGGCGTCGACGAGTTCGTCCGGGTGCGGCTGGAACAGCTCGTCCACGTAGGGCCACGCGGCGTCGAAGCCCTCCTGCATCCGCCGGTGCGAAAGCTCGGTGCCGTCCCCGAGGCGGACGGCCCACTGCGCCGCGTAGTCGCGGTGGTAGGTGACCTCTTTGACGCCCTTGTCCGCGATCGCGGCCAGTACCGGGTCCTCGCTGGCAACCAGGCGTTGCAGCAAGGCGAGCCGCCATGCGGAAAAGATGACGAGCCTGGCGATCAGGTGTCCGAAGTGGCCGCCGTCCAGTTCGGTGAACCGGACGTTGCGGAACTCCTGCTCGCCGCGGAAGTACGCCAGCGCGTCCTCGCCGCGGCCCGAGCCGTCCGCCTTGCCCGCACGGGAAAGGAGCAGCCTCGCCTGGCCGAGCAGGTCCAGCGCGATGTTCGCGATCGCGACCTCGTCCTCCAGCTCGGGTGCGTTCGTGCACCATTCCTGCAGCCGGTGCGAGAAGACCAGCGCGTCGTCGCCGAGCATCAGGCAGTACGCCGCCAGCCGCGCACCGTCCACACCGGACGGCACCGACGTGTCCACACCGGAGAGCGGGTCGTCGAACCCGGTGCCGAAGGCCCAGCGGGAGTCGTTCTCCTCGGTGATCGCCTCGTAGGCGTTGTCGAAGCTCATATGTGCGGGACGTTGTCGGGGATCTCGTAGAACGTCGGGTGCCGGTACACCTTGTCGCCGCTCGGCGCGAAGAACGGGTCCTTCTCGTCCGGGCTCGACGCGGTGATCTCCGAAGCCCTGACCACCCAGATGCTCACGCCCTCGTTGCGGCGGGTGTAGAGATCGCGCGCGTGGTGCAGGGCCATCTCGTCGTCCGCGGCGTGCAGCGAGCCGACGTGGACGTGGTTCAGCCCGCGCTTCCCGCGCACGAACACCTCGTACAGCGGCCAGTCGTGTTTCACTTCTCCCCCTTCTTGCTCGCGTGCGCCGCGGCGGCCTCCCGCACCCAGGCGCCGTCGTCGTGCGCGCGCCGCCGGTGCTCGATCCGCTGCGCGTTGCACGGGCCGTTGCCCTTGAGGATCTCCTTGAACTCGGCCCAGTCGATCGCGCCGAAGTCGTGGTGCCCGCGATCGGGGTTCCACCGCAGCTCGGGGTCCGGCAGCGTGACGCCGAGCGCGGCGGCCTGCGGCACGGACATGTCGACGAAGCGCTGGCGCAGCTCGTCGTTGGTGTGCCGCTTGACCTTCCACGCCATGGACTGCGCGGTGTTCGGCGAGTCCGCGTCCGGCGGGCCGAACATCATCAGCGACGGCCACCACCACCGGTCGACCGCCTCCTGCACCATCTCGCGCTGCCCGCCGGTGCCGCGCATCATGGTCATCAGCAGCTCGAAGCCCTGCCGCTGGTGGAAGGACTCCTCCTTGCAGATCCGGATCATCGACCGCGCGTAGGGCCCGTACGAGCTGCGGCACAGCGGCACCTGGTTGCAGATCGCCGCGCCGTCCACCAGCCAGCCGATCACGCCGACGTCGGCGAAGCTCAGCGTCGGGTAGTTGAAGATCGACGAGTACTTCTGCCGCCCGGTGATCAGCTTGTCGGTGAGATCGGCGCGGTCCGCCCCGAGCGTCGCCGCCGCGGAGTACAGGTACAGCCCGTGGCCCGCCTCGTCCTGGACCTTCGCGAGCAGGATCGCCTTGCGCCGCAGCGAAGGCGCGCGGGTGATCCAGTTGCCCTCCGGCTGCATGCCGATGATCTCCGAATGCGCGTGCTGCGCGATCTGCCTGATCATCGTCTTGCGGTAGCCGTCGGGCACCCAGTCGCGCGGTTCGACGCGCTGGTCGCGCTCGATGGTGCGCTCGAAGTGCGCTTCGAGGTCCTTTTCGGACGGTGGTGCGACCGCGGTCATGACGGCTCCTTGGCGACGAGGGTGAGCAGGTCGTACTTCGCCACCGAGTCACCGTCCTGATTGGTCACGTCGGTGTCCCAGCGGACCTCGCCGTAGTCGGCGCCTTCGCGCGGTGAGATCTGCTTCGCGGTCAGCGTCACGGTCAACGAGTCGCCGACCTTCACCGGGGTGAGGAAGCGCAGGTTCTCCAGCCCGTAGTTCGCCAGCACGGGGCCGGGCTCCGGCGAGACGAACAACCCGGCGGCGAAGGAGACCACCAGGTACCCGTGCGCGACGATGCCGCCGAACAGCGGGTTCGCCGCGGCGGCCGCCTCGTCGGTGTGGGCGTAGAACGTGTCGCCGGTGAACTCGGCGAAGTGGTCGATGTCGGCGCGCGTGACCGTGCGGGAGCCGGTCACCACCGCGTCACCGACTTTCAGCTCCGCCAGGGACTTCCGGAACGGGTGAACGTCCGAAATGGACCGTTCGGCACCGGGAACCCACTGGCCGCTGACCGCGCCGAGCACCTTCGGGCTGCCCTGCACGGCGGTGCGCTGCAGGTGGTGCAGGACGCCGCGGATACCGCCCATCTCCTCGCCGCCACCGGCGCGGCCAGGCCCGCCGTGCACGAGCTGGGGCAGCGGTGAGCCGTGCCCGGTGGACTCCTTCGCGTCGTCGGCGTCGAGCACCAGTATCCGCCCGTGCCACGGCGCGAGCCCGAGCACGATCTCGCGCGCGAACCCGGCGTCACCGGTGACGACCGACCCGACGAGGCTGCCTTCGCCGCGCGCGGCGAGTTCGATGGCGTGCTCGGTGGAGGTGTAGGGCATCAGCGTCGACACCGGGCCGAACGCCTCGACCTCGTGCGGCTCGGCGCGTTCGGGATCGGCCTTGAGGAGCACCGGGGAGAGGAACGCGCCCCGCTCGGCGTCCGCGCCGACGACGTCGACCCGCCCGGGGTCACCGAAGACGACGCTGCCCGCGTCCATCAGCGACTTCAGGCACCGGCGCACCTCCTCGCGCTGTTCGAGGCTGGCCAGCGCGCCCATCCGGACGCCTTCGGCCGCGGGGTCCCCGACGGCCACCTTCGCGAGCCGCGCACTGGCGGCGGCGGCGACGTCGTCGAGCAGTTCGGCGGGCACGAACGCACGCCGGATCGCGGTGCACTTCTGGCCCGCCTTGACGGTCATCTCGGTGACGAGCTGCTTGACGAACAGGTCGAACTCGGCGGTCCCCGGCACGGCGTCCGGGCCCAGGATCGAGCAGTTCAACGAGTCGGCCTCGGCGTTGAACCGCACGGAGTTCCGCACGATCTCCGGATGCGTGCGCAGCTTCCGCGCGGTCGCCGCCGAACCGGTGAACGAGACCAGGTCCTGCGCCGTGACGTGGTCGAGCAGGTCGCCGACGCCACCGGCGACGAACTGGAACGAGCCCTCGGGAAGGATCCCCGACCCGACGACCAGCTCGGCGAGGCGCGCGGTGAGGTACGCGGTCTGCCTCGCGGGCTTGACCAGGCTCGGCACCCCGGCGAGGAAGGCGGGCGCGAACTTCTCCAGCGGGCCCCACATCGGGAAGTTGAAGGCGTTGATCTGGACCGCGACCCCGTGCAGCGGCGTCGCGATGTGCCTGCCGGCGAAGGTGCCGCCCTTGCCGAGCGGTTCGACGTCGCCGTCGAGGTAGACGGTGTCGTTGGGCAGCTCGCGCTTGCCCTTGCTGGCGTAGCTGAACAGGACGCCGATGCCACCGTCCACATCGACCTTCGAGTCGACCGGGGTGGCGCCGGTGCGCGCCGAGAGCGCGTACAGCTCCTCGCGGTGCTCGCGCAGGTACGAGCCGAGCGCCTTGAGCAGCGCCGCGCGCTGGTGGAAGGTCAGCGCGCGCAACGCGGGCCCGCCGACGCGGCGGCCGTGCTCGAGCGCCGCCGCCATGTCGATCCCGGCGGACGAAACGCGAGCGACCTCCTCGCCGGTCACCGCGTCGTGCAGCACCGTCCCTTCCTCGGCAGGCGTGTGCCAAGCACCGGAGACGTAACTGCGCAGTACTGCCATGGATTCCGACCTCTCACCGAGAGCCTGGCGGCTGAATTACCAACCGTACGTTCAGTAATTCATCTTAGACGGTGACCGCCGGGTAGGGAACCCGTCACTCACGACCAGGTATGGAACCCCTTGCCGGACTTGCGGCCCAGCTCGCCTTTTTCCACCTTTTCGCGCAGCAGCTCCGGCGGCGCGAACCGGTCGCCGAGCACCTCGGCCAGGTGCTCGGCGATCGCGAGCCGGACGTCGAGGCCGACGAGATCGGTGGTGCGCAGCGGTCCCATCGGGTGCCCGTAGCCCAGCTCCATCGCGTGGTCGATCGACTCGGCGTCCGCGACGCCCTCCTGCAGCATCCTGATCGCCTCCAGGCCGAGCGCCACGCCGAGCCTGCTGGTCGCGAACCCCGGCGAGTCGCGCACCACGACCGCGGTCTTGCCGAGTTCGCGCACCCAGCCGGTGACGCGGTCGAGCACGCCGGGTCCGGTGCCCGCGTGGGTCACCACCTCGACGAGCTTGGACGGCGGGACCGGGTTGAAGAAGTGCGTGCCGAGGAACCGCGTGGCGTCCGACAGCGCCGCGCCGAGTTCTCCGACGCTCAACGCGCTGGTGTTCGTGGCGAGGACCGTGCCCTCCCCCACGGCGCGTTCGGCCGCGGTCAGCACGGCGATCTTGAGCCGCACGTCCTCCGGCACGGCTTCGACGACGAGTGCCGCCGAGGAAGGCAGCGCGGCGATGTCGGTGACCGTCTCGACCCGTGCCAGCACGCTCTCGGGTGCATCCGTGAGCTTGCCCCGTTCCGCCGCGCGCTTCAGGCCGGTCTCGATGCGCGCCCGCGCCGCGCCGGCCGCGCTCGCGTCGCTCTCGACGACCACGACTCCCGCGCCCGCCGCGGCGAACGCCTGCGCGATGCCCGCGCCCATCCGGCCGCCACCGATGACACCGATCGTTCCGGCCTTCACAGTTTCCGCCACCGCAGAACTCCCGTCTTGACACCACGCGGGTCGCTACCTTTACATGACGACACACTATTAACCGTCCATTCGGTCAGTTGGCAAGGCGGTGGGCCATGACGCGCAATGCCGCGCATGCCATGTTCGAAGTCGACGAGGCGTCACGCGCGCTGGGAATCGAGCTGCTGGAAGCCGGGGACGGGTGCGCGATCGCGCGGTTGTCGGTCACCCGCACGATGGTCAACGGGCACGACATCGCGCACGGCGGCTACGTGTTCCTGCTCGCCGACACCACGTTCGCCTGCGCCTGCAACAGTCACGGTCCGGTGACGGTCGCCTCCGGTGCCGAGATCTCGTTCGTCGCGCCTGCGAAGCTCGGGGACGAACTCGTCGCGACCGCGGCGGAGCGGACGCGGTACGGGCGGAGCGGGATCTACGACGTGACGGTCCGCCGCGGCGACACCGTGATCGCCGAATTCCGGGGTCGCAGCAGGGTGATCGAGCGAGAACGGACCGAACGATGACGCAGGACGACGCCGAGCGGATCAGCCCGGACGAGCTGCACGCGCGCCAGCTCCACCGTCTGCAGTGGACACTGAAGCACGCCTACGACAACGTGCCGTGCTACACCAAGAAGTTCGACGAAGCCGGCGTGCACCCGGAGGACTGCCGCGAGCTGGCGGACCTGGCGAAGTTCCCGTTCACCACGAAGCAGGACCTGCGCGAGAACTACCCGTTCGGCATGTTCGCGGTGCCGAAGGAGAAGGTACGGCGGATCCACGCCTCCAGCGGCACCACCGGGAAGCCGACGGTGGTGGGGTACACAGAGGACGATCTCGACGTGTGGGCGACGGTGGTGGCGCGCTCGATCCGCGCGGCGGGCGGGAAACCGGGCGACACGATCCACGTCGCCTACGGCTACGGGCTGTTCACCGGCGGGCTCGGCGCGCACTACGGCGCGGAAAAACTGGGCTGCACGGTGGTTCCGGCCTCGGGCGGGATGACCTCGCGCCAGGTGCAGATCATCACCGACTTCCGCCCCGAGATCATCATGGTCACGCCGTCGTACCTGCTGACGCTGCTCGACGAGTTCGAGCGCCAGGGGCTCGACGCCCGGGAAAGCTCGCTGAAGGTCGGGATCTTCGGCGCCGAGCCGTGGACGGAGCTGATGCGCGCCGAGATCGAGGAGCGCGCCGGGCTCGACGCGGTCGACATCTACGGGCTGTCCGAGGTGATGGGGCCCGGCGTCGCGCAGGAGTGCGTGGAGTCCAAGGACGGCCTGCACGTCTGGGAGGACCACTTCCTGCCGGAGGTGATCGACCCGTTCACCGAGGAGGTGCTGCCCGGCGGCGAACGGGGCGAGCTGCTGTTCACCTCGCTCACCAAGCAGGCGATGCCGATCATCCGCTACCGCACGCGCGATCTGACGCGCCTGCTGCCGGGGACCGCGCGGCCCGCGTTCCGGCGGATGGAGAAGGTCACCGGGCGCACCGACGACATGATCATCCTGCGCGGGGTCAACGTGTTCCCGACCCAGATCGAGGAGGTCGTGCTGCGCACCGGAAACCTCGCGCCGCACTTCCAGCTCGTGCGCACCCGGCAGGGCCGCATGGACCACCTCACCGTGCACGTGGAGGCGCGCCACGACATCGCGCCGGAACACCGTGCGGCCGCGGCGGGGGAACTGGTCGCCGGGGTGAAGGAGGCCGTCGGCGTGACCGTCGGCGTCGAAGTGGTCGATCCCGGCACGCTCGAACGCTCCGTCGGCAAGATGCGCCGCGTGCTCGACCACCGGGGCGAGGGCCGATGACCGGCGATGCCAGGCCCGCGCGGCGCGGGCGGCCCGGCTACGACCTGGAATCCCTGCTGCGGGTGGCCGTCAAGCTGTTCAACGAACGCGGTTACGACGGCACGAGCATGGAGGACCTCTCCCGCAAGCTCGGCATCACGAAGTCCGCGATCTACCACCACGTGCGCAGCAAGGACGAGTTGCTGCGGCTCGCGGTGGACCGGGCGCTCGACGGGCTGTTCGAGGTCGCCGACGAGGCGGGGGCCGCGCCGGGCAGGGCGATCGACCGGCTGGAGCTGCTGGTGCGGGGCAGCATCGCGGTGCTGTCGGACCGGCTGCCGTTCGTCACGCTGCTGCTGCGGGTGCGCGGCAACACCAGGGTGGAGCGGGCCGCGCTCGCCAGGCGGCGCGAGTTCGACCGGATCGTGACGGATCTGGTCAAGCAGGCCGCCGCCGAAGGCGACGTGCGCGCGGACGTCGACCCCGCGGTGACGAGCAGGCTGCTGTTCGGCATGGTCAACTCGCTCATCGAGTGGTACCGCCCGCGCCGGGGCGACGGTGCCGAACTCGCCGACGCCGTCTGCAAGATCGCCTTCGACGGGCTGCGCCTGCCTACGAGCTGAGCGGTGGCCCGGCCTGCCGGCCCGACTGCCACAGCAGCGCTTCGTGCAGTTCGCGGATGAGGTGCTCGTCGTCGGCCTCGGAGGGCTCCGCGCCCAGTGGCAGCCAGGTTTCGCCGACCTGTGCCCCGCCGACGCGGCGGACGAGGAGGATGCCCGGATAGGCGAGCACCTCCCCGGCGCCGGCTCGCACGCACCGGCGTTCGAGGCGCACCGTGACCGAACGGCGCGTCCCAGTCGATTCCGTCGTCATGACGCCCCCACCGCCGCTCTCTGGAGGATCCGTCGCGGCGGGGATCCCGTTGGTTACCGGCCGGTTGTTCCGGTTGGGTAACGGACCTCAGCGCGCCGGGCGGCGGGCGAACGCGGCGGGCGTGGTGCCGGTCCAGCGCTTGAAGGCGTAGATGAAGCTCGACGCCTCCGCGTAGCCGAGCCGAACGGCGACGTCCTCGACCGAAAGCGCGCCGGTGGCGAGCATTTCCTCGGCGAGCGTCTGGCGCACTTCGTCGACGAGGCCGCGGTAGCTGGTGCCCGCCTCGGTCAGGCGGCGGCGCAGGGTTCGGGGGCTCATCGCGAGCCACCTGGCGACCTCGTCCATGCCGGAGTCGACACCGCCGACCCTGATCAGCCGTTCCCGCACCTCGTGGGCGATCCCGGACCGGCGGCGGCGCCGGGTGACCATCGCGCGGCACTGCGCCTCGCAGATCGCGACGGTGTGCTCGTTCGCCTGCGGCAGCGGGTGGGACAGGAAGCCTGCGTCGATGGTCGCCGCGCAGCTCGGCGCGGAAAACACCGGCACGATGCGGAAAACCTTGTGGTAGGAGTCCGTTGTGGACGGTGTGGCGTGCCGGAAGGTCAGCGCTCGCAGCTCCACCGCTGGCAGCAGGTCCCGCAGCACGGTCACGATCGCGGACAGGTCCCGCAGGACCAGGAAGCGCGCCACGTCGGCGGGCACCTTGTCGTCGTGCATCGTCAGCACGATCGCGTCGCCCTCGACGGAAACGCTCGGGATGCAGAAGGTGAAGCTGAGATCGAGGTAGCGCAGCGCGAAGGTCATCGCGTCGCGCAGGGTCGGGCTGCTGACGCAGGCGAAGCCGAAGATGCCGAACGTGGTGACCCGGTACCGGCAGCCGAGGTCGAGCGCGGTGCTGTCGGCACGCTCCCCGACCGCGCGCACGAGGTTGCGGACCACGGCGAGCTCCTGGCGCGCGTCGACCTGGAGCTCGGGATCGCGCAGCCGCGCCGCGTCCAGCGCGGTCCCGCGCAGCATCACGTTCTCGCCGAGGCCGCGTTCGGCGCCGAACCTGCTGATCAGCGCGATGCTCGCGGCGCTGCGCGGGAAGTCCCAGTCACGGACCGCGGGCGCGGCGAGCTCTGCCATGGCCGGAATTATCAATGTTCGACCGGGCGGTGGCCACTCGTGCTCAATTGCGGACGGAAAGTGGCCGTTTTGCCGCTTAAGCTGCGGTCATGACCAGTTCCGTGCTCAGCTCGCGCGCGCTCAACCGGGCCACGCTCGCCAGGCAGCTTCTCCTGCGGCGCTCGCCGATGTCCGCGGTGGCGGCGATCCACCACCTCGCCGGGTTGCAGGCGCAGGCGCCGTTCCCGCCGTACTACGCGCTTTGGGCGCGGCTGTCCGGATTCTCCCCAGCCGACCTCTCGAAGCTCATCCTCGACCGGTCGGTGGTCAGGACGGCGCTGCTGCGCGGCACGGTGCACCTGGTCACCGCGGCCGATTGCCTGGCGTGGCGGCCCGCGGTCCAGCCGCTGCTGGCGCAGTCTCTGCGCGGCGCCAACCAGCACGCGCCCGAACTCGCCGGGCTCGACCTCGACGACGTCGCGAAGACCGCGCGCGAGCTGCTCGCCGAGCGCACGCGCACTTCGGCCGAGCTGGGCAGGGCGCTCGCCGAACACTGGCCCGGCCGGGCGCCGTCGTCGCTGGTGTTCGCCGCGCGGAACCTGCTGCCGCTGATCCAGGTACCCCCGCGCGGCGTGTGGGGCAAGGCGGGTCAGCCCGCTTACCAGACCGCGGAGGACTGGCTCGGCGGCGAGCTGGGCGAGCCGGACCTCGAAGGGCTGGTGCTGCGCTACCTCGGCGCGTTCGGGCCGGCGTCGGTCGCGGACGTGCAGGTCTGGGCGGGAATCACCCGGCTAGGGGAAGTCGTCGACCGGCTGCGGCCGCGGCTGCGCGTGTTCCGCGACGAGCACGGCCGCGAGCTGGTCGACCTGCCGGACGCGCCGCGGCCCGATCCGGACACCCCGGCGCCGCCGCGGTTCCTCGGCGCCTACGACCAGCTCGTGCTGTCCTACGCCGACCGCACGCGCGTGCTCACCGACGAGCACCGCAAGCGGCTGATCACGAAGAACGCGGTCATCAACGGAACCGTGCTGGCCGGCGGCATGATCAGGGGGAGCTGGAAGACGGTCAAGGCGGGCAGGCGCGCGACGCTGGTGGTCACCCCGTTCGAGCGGCTGTCCAAACGCGACACGACGGCGCTGGCCTCGGCCGGGGCGCGGCTGCTGGAGTTCGCCGAGCCCGCGGCCGAGGACCACGACATCCGGTTCGAAGCGGATTAACGGATCACGTTGGCGGAAAGCTGGCTTTCGTTCGCCGCGGAGCACGCCTGCTGGGCGTCTTCGACGAACATGGCGGCGGTGTCGCCCGGCGCGTAGACGCGCAGGCCGCGGACGTCGGTCGGCTTGCACTCCGGCCCGTACATCTCGGTCCGCGCGATCTTGAGCGGGCTGGCCGCGCTCTTGCCGGGCGCGAGCGTCACCGGCTTGCCCTTGGCCTTCGGCTCGCGGACGGCGGGCTTGCCGACCTGGGCGCCGTTGGTGCCGGTCACGAACGACACGCCGGGCGAGCCCTGGAGCGTGCAGGTCCGGTTGCCGGTGTTGGTGAACTGCAGGTTCGGGAAGGAGCTGCCCGCCCCCGCGCCGTCACCCGCGGTCAGGGAGACCTTCAGCTCGCCTGCCTTGCAGGTGCCGGGGGCACTGGGCCCGTCCTGGGCGTCGCCGCCCTGCGGCTCCCCCTGCGCCGGCGGCGGTGAGCTGGGCGCCGGGCTGGATGCCGGCGCCGAGCTGCTGGCCGGGGCGGAGGTGGAGGATTGCGCGGTCGGCGCCGCTGCCTGCTGCGGGGCAGATCCGGAGTTGCCGCCGCACGCGGACAGGAGTCCACCGACGCCGATCGCCGCGGCGATCACCAAGGTCACGGTGCTGGTCCTGCTCGTCATCGTCTCGCTCTCCTTCGTCCCTGACGGGAAGTCCCTCCTCGGGGGTTCCCTCCTGTCGAGCCCTTTACCCGTAAGACGTGTGTGAACCACGTCGGTTGGCGACTTGCGATCCTTTTGTGATCCTCGGCAAAAGTTGACAACCATGCGAGTCGGCTGGCCGGAAGTCTCGATTCCGTGACCGCGGTGAGCCTTCACTCCTGGCAGAACGCGTCGTAGCGTCACCGCATGGATACAACGGGGTCTCCCTCGGTCGTGATCGTCGGCAGCGGGTTCGGTGGCATCGGCGCCGCGATCGAGCTGAAACGCGCCGGTTTCGACGACTTCGTGATCCTGGAGCGGGCGGCCGAGGTCGGCGGGGTGTGGCGCGAGAACACCTACCCCGGCGCGGCGTGCGACATCCCGTCACCGCTGTACTCGTTCTCCTACGAGCAGAACCCGCACTGGCCGAAGCGGTACTCGCGGCAGCCGGACATCCACGCCTATCTCCAGCGCGTCGCGCGGAAGTACGGGCTCACCCCGCACCTGCGGTTCGGGGTGACCGTCACCGGCGCGACCTTCGACGAGCGGACCGCGCGCTGGCGTGTCCACACCGACGGCGGCGACTACGAGGCCCGCGTGTTCGTCCCGGCGGTCGGGCAGCTCTCGCGTCCGATGTGGCCGGACATCCCCGGCCGGGAAACGTTCGCGGGGCGCGCTTTCCACTCCGCGCGGTGGGACCACGGCTGCGATCTCACCGGCAAGCGCGTCGCGGTGATCGGGACGGGCGCGAGCGCGATCCAGTTCGTGCCCGAGATCCAGCCCAAGGCCGGGCACCTCACCGTTTTCCAGCGCACGCCGCCCTACATCATGGCGAAGCACGACACCCGCTACCGGCCGTGGCAGCACCGGCTGTTCCGCGCGCTGCCGCCGTCGCAGGGGTTCGGGCGGCTGCGGATCTTCCTGCTCGCCGAGTACGCCACCTACGCGCTGACCGGGAAACCGTGGCTGGCCAAGGGGTTCGAGCTGCGGGCCGCGCAGCTCCGCCGCCGCTACGTGAAGGATCGCGCGCTGCGGGCGAAGGTCAAGCCCGGCTATCAGATGGGCTGCAAGCGGATCCTGTTCACCAACGACTACCTCCCCGCGCTGGCGAAGCCGAACGTCACCGTGGAGACCGGGAGGATCGCCGAGATCACCCCGCGCGGGGTGCGGACGGCCGACGGCACCGAGCACGAGGCCGACGTGCTCGTCTACGGCACCGGGTTCGCCGCCACCGACTTCCTCGGCGAGCTGGACGTGCGCGGGCTCGGCGGGCGCGGGCTCGCCGACGACTGGGCGAAGGGCGCGCACGCCTACCTCGGCATGGCGGTGCCGGGGTTCCCGAACCTGTTCTGCGTGTACGGCCCGAACACGAACCTCGGCGCCGGGTCCATCGTGTACATGATCGAGCGGCAGGCGCGGTACCTGCGCCAGGCCGTCGAGGCACTGTCCAAACCGGATGTGTCCTATTTGGATGTCCATCCCGGAGTGGAGCGGCGCTTCGACGAGGAGATGCGGCGGCGGCTCAAGCGCAGTGTGTGGACGACGTGTTCGAGCTGGTATCGCCAGGACGACGGCAGGGTCACCACGAACTGGCCCGGCCTGGTCAGCGAGTACCACCGGCGGACGCGGAAGCTCGACCTCGGCGACTACCGGGTGGCCGGAGCGAAGCTGGCGAGCGAATCGAGGCAATCGCATGAGCGGCAGTGACATCGACTACGACGTGCTGGTGATCGGCTCGGGGTTCGGCGGCAGCGTCACCGCGCTGCGGCTGACCGAGAAGGGGTACCGCGTCGGCGTGCTGGAGGCGGGGCGGCGCTTCGCCGACGCCGAGTTCGCGAAGACGTCGTGGCGGGTGCGGAAGTACCTGTGGGCGCCGAAGCTCGGCTGTTTCGGGATCCAGCGGCTGACCCTGCTGAAGAACACCTTCGTAATGAGCGGGACCGGGGTGGGCGGCGACTCGCTCGTCTACGCGAACACGCTCTACGAACCGCCGGAGGGCTTCTACCGCGATCCGCAGTGGGCGCACATCACGGACTGGCGCGAGGAGCTGGCCCCGCACTACGACCAGGCGAAGCGGATGCTGGGCGTCACCGAGAACCCGCTGACCACCGAGGCCGACGAGGTGCTCAAGGAGGTCGCGGACGAGATGGGGATCGGGCACACCTACCGGCGCACCCCGGTCGGCGTGCTCTTCGGCGAGCCCGGCGCGCGGGTCCCCGATCCGTTCTTCGGTGGCGCGGGCCCGGAGCGGCGCGCCTGCCGCCACTGCGGGCAGTGCATGACCGGGTGCCGTCACGGCGCGAAGAACACGCTGGTGAAGAACTACCTGTACCTGGCGGAGCGCGCGGGCGCGGTGGTGCACCCGCTGACCACGGTGACCTCGGTGCGCCCAGTGCCTTCCGGCGGCGAGGGCTACCGGGTGGAGACCGAGCGGACGGGCCGGTGGTTCGGGCGCCGCGGGCGCACGTTCACCGCGGACCAGGTGGTGTTCGCCGCGGCTTCGCTCGGCACGCAGCGGCTGTTGCACCGGCAGAAGGACAGTGGCGCGCTCCCCCGCGTCTCGCCGCGGCTGGGGATGCTGGCGAGGACCAATTCCGAGGCCGTGCTCGCGGTGAAGTCGAAGCGGAACGACACCGATTTCACCCGTGGCGTCGCGATCACGTCGTCGATTCACCCGGACGCGGTCACGCACGTCGAACCGGTGCGCTACGGCAAGGGCAGCAATCTGCTGGGCATGCTCGCGACGGTCCTCGTCGACGCCGAGCCCGGCCGGAAGCGCTGGGTGCTCGGGCTGCGCGAGCTGGTGCGCGAGCGGCGGCACCTGGTGCGGATACTGAGTGTGCGGCGCTTCTCCGAGCGCATGATCGGGCTGCTGGTGATGCAGACGCTGGACAACTCGGTGACCACCTACACGCGGCGCGGGCTCTTCGGCAGGCGGATGACCACGAAGCAGGGCGTCGGCGCGCCGTCGCCGGAGTGGATCCCGGCCGGGCACGAGGTGGCGCGCCGGGTGGCGGCGAAGATCGACGGCATTCCGCAGGGGGCCTGGCCGGATCTGGCGAACATCCCGCTCACCGGTCACTTCATCGGCGGGTGCGCGATCGGCGACGGGCCGGATACCGGGGTGCTCGACCCGTACCAGCGCCTCTACGGCCATCCTGGGCTGCACGTGGTGGACGGTTCGGCGATCTCGGCGAACCTCGGGGTGAACCCGTCGCTGACGATCACCGCGCAGGCGGAGCGCGCGATGTCGTTCTGGCCGAACAAGGGCGATGCCGACGAACGGCCGCCGCTCGGCGCCGGGTACCGCCGTCTGCGCCCTGTCGCGCCGAAGAACCCCGTAGTGCCCGCGGCCGCGCCCGGCGCGCTGCGGTTGCCGATCACCCCCGTGTGAGGGATGGCCCGTGCGAAGGGCCGGGGGGTGTTCCGCACGGCACGTCCGCACGGGCAGAATGCCACTCGGACTTCATCGAGAGGGCGGACGAGGAAACGTGACACAGGTCGTGCAGTCGGTTCAGCAGAAGATCGCCGAAGAACTCGGCGTGGGCGAAGGGCAGGTCAAAGCCGCCGTCGACCTGCTCGACGGCGGCTCGACGGTGCCGTTCATCGCGCGGTACCGCAAGGAAGTCACCGGCATGCTCGACGACGCGCAGCTGCGCACGCTCGAAGAGCGGCTGCGCTACCTGCGCGAACTCGACGAGCGGCGGGCCGCGGTGCTGGAGTCGATCCGGAGCCAGGGCAAGCTCGACGAGGCGCTCGAAGCGCAGATCGTGGCCGCCGAGACCAAGTCGCGGCTGGAGGACATCTACCTCCCCTACAAGCCGAAGCGCCGCACGAAGGCCCAGATCGCGCGCGAGGCGGGTCTCGAGCCGCTGGCCGACGGCCTGCTGAACGACCCGTCGACCGACCCGCAGGCCGCGGCCGCGGTGTTCGTCGACGCGGACAAGGGTGTCGCCGACGCGCAGGCCGCGCTCGACGGGGCGCGGTCGATCCTGGTGGAGCGCTTCGGCGAGGACGCGGACCTGATCGGCGAGCTGCGCGAGAAGATGTGGGGCCAGGGCCATCTCGGCTCGAAGGTCCGCAAGGGCAAGGAAGAAGAAGGCGCTAAGTTCTCCGACTACTTCGACTTCTCCGAGCCGTTCACGAAGATGCCCTCGCACCGGATCCTCGCGATGTTCCGCGGCGAGAAGGAAGAGGTCCTGGACCTCACCGTGGAGCCGGAGGAGCCCTCGGACGAGCCGAAGGCCGGGCCGACCGACTACGAGCGCCGCATCGCGCAGCGCTTCGGCATCTCCAACGAAGGCCGGGCCGCGGACAAGTGGCTCAACGACACGGTTCGCTGGGCGTGGCGCACCAAGATCCTGCTGCACCTCGGGATCGATCTGCGGCTGCGGTTGCGCCAGTCCGCCGAGGACGAGGCCGTGCGCGTGTTCGCGTCGAACCTGCGCGACCTGCTGCTCGCCGCGCCCGCGGGCACCCGTGCAACGATGGGGCTCGACCCGGGTTTCCGGACCGGGGTGAAGGTGGCCGTGGTGGACGCGACCGGCAAGGTCGTCGCGACCCACGTGATCTACCCGCACCAGCCCGCGAACAAGTGGGACAACTCGATCGCCGAGCTGGCCGTGCTGTGCGCGAAGCACAACGTGGACCTGGTCTCGATCGGCAACGGCACCGCGTCGCGCGAGACGGACAAGCTGACCGCCGAGCTGATCAAGAGGCACCCGGAGCTGAAGCTCACGAAGGCCGTCGTGTCCGAGGCGGGCGCTTCGGTGTACTCGGCGTCGGCGTTCGCGTCGCAGGAGCTGCCCGGTATGGACGTGTCGCTGCGGGGCGCGGTCTCGATCGCGCGCCGCCTGCAGGACCCGCTGGCCGAGCTGGTGAAGATCGACCCGAAGTCGATCGGGGTCGGGCAGTACCAGCACGACCTGTCGGAAAGCTCGCTGTCGCGTTCGCTCGACGCCGTGGTCGAAGACTGCGTGAACGCCGTCGGGGTGGATGTGAACACCGCGTCGGCGCCGCTGCTGACCCGCGTTTCCGGGATCACCACCGGGCTCGCGGAGAACATCGTCGGTCACCGGGACGAAAACGGCCCGTTCCGCTCGCGGGAGCAGCTCAAGGGTGTCGCGCGGCTGGGCCCGAAGGCGTTCGAGCAGTGCGCGGGCTTCCTCCGGATCCCCGGCGGCGAAGACCCGCTGGACACCTCCGCGGTGCACCCGGAGTCGTACCCGGTGGTGCGGCGCATCCTGTCCGCGACGGGCAAGGAGCTGCCGGCCCTGATCGGGGACACCCGCACGCTGAAGTCGTTGCAGGCCAAGCAGTTCGTCGATGAGACGTTCGGGCTGCCGACCGTCACCGACATCCTCGCCGAGTTGGAGAAGCCCGGCCGCGACCCGCGCCCCGCGTTCAAGACGGCGACCTTCGCCGAGGGCGTCGACAAGATCTCGGACCTCAAGCCGGGGATGCGCCTGGAGGGTGTCGTCACGAACGTGGCGGCCTTCGGCGCGTTCATCGACGTCGGCGTGCACCAGGACGGCCTCGCGCACGTTTCCGCGCTGTCGAAGAACTTCGTGAAGGACCCCCGCGAGGTCGTGAAGCCGGGCGATATCGTGAAGGTGAAGGTCCTCGAGGTCGACATCCCGCGCAAGCGGATCTCGCTGACCCTGCGCCTGGACGACGAACCGGGCTCCGGCTCCGGACGCTCCTCCTCCGGCGGCCCTGGCGGCTCGGGCGGGGGCCGTCAGGGCGGCGGCCCGCGCCAGCAAGGCGGCGGTGGCGGTGGGCCGCGTCAGGGCCAGGGGCGCGGCGGGCAGCAGCGCGGCGGTGGCGGTGGCCGGGGTGGCAACTCCGGCGGTTCCGGCGGCGGCGCTCTCGCCGATGCTCTACGGCGAGCGGGCTACGGAAAGAACTGACCCCTCTTCTCCCACCACAATTCCTGATAACGTGGGCCTTATCGGGGGAAGCTCGTTGTCCCTGAAGGACGCCTTCGGGGCATCTAACGCCGCGAATGCGCCCTTCGCTCGGGTATCTTCGTTGGCGTTCATGCCCTGAAGGTGCCCTTCCGGGCATCTGCGTCCCTGAAGGGCGCCTTCGGGGCATTCGGCGTTCCTGTGGTTGATTCGCCGTGTTCGGTTGCGGTTCAAAGAAGGCTTTGGACTGCAAGAGCCGTGGGGGACCTGAGCAACCCGGCTTCCCGTTGCGATGACTAGAGTGCCGCCACGACAACGCCGATACCGGTCGCCGCGTTCGATCGCGGCTCAAAGAAAGCTTTGAACTGCAAGAGCCGTGGGGGACCTGAGCAACCCGGCTTCCCGTTGCGATCACCAGAGTGCCGCCACGACAACGCCGATACCGGTCGCCGCGTTCGATCGCGGCTCAAAGAAAGCTTTGGACTGCAGGAGCGGGGAGACCTGAGCAACCCGGCTTCCCGTTGCGATCACCAGAGTGCCGCCACGACAACGCCGATACCGGTCGCCGCGTTCGATCGCGGCTCAAAGAAGACTTTGGACTGCAGGAGCGGGGAGACCTGAGCAACCCGGCTTCCCGTTGCGATCTCCTTATCGTGAAAAAGATTCCTTGTTTATGCATCCACTTTGGACATGGATTGCAATTCACCTGGATAGACCATCGAACCCTCGTTCGATCGCGGTAGAATGGAGTCGTGTCCGAGACTCCTTCCCTTGTACCGCAGCGGGAGCTGTGGCAACTCACCGCGCGTGAGAAAGCCGCCGCGCTGCGGGAAGAGTTGATGTCCTTGTGGCAGCAGGAATCCCGGGTCTACCGAATCATCGCCGACCTCGACAACGGCGGCTCCCGCGAACTGGGATACCCCTCGACAACTGCCTTGGTGGCCGAGATCGCGCGAACCTCGTCGGCGGCGGTGCGGAAGATGGTGGCGCGGGCGATCGCGCTCAACCCCAGTCACGGTGTCGGTGGCGTGGAGATTCCCGCCGCCGCACCGTTGACTGGGCAGGCGGCGGCGGAGGGTGCGATCTCGCCACAGCACACGGACGCGATCGTGGCGGCACTGCGGTCCATCCCGGCGACGGTGTCGGTGGAAGAGCGGGAGAGGACCGAGAAGACTCTGGTCGACCTCGCCCGCAACGCCGGTATGCCGGAGCTTGCCCAAGGATGCCAACGGCTCCGGGACATCCTCGACCCCGATGGCGCCGAACCCCGTGACACTCCTGAACCGGCACGGTCGATGCGGTGGCACACCCGCAAAGACGGCTCCGTCAAATTCGACGGCTACCTCGACCCCGTTTCCGGGGCGAAGACCCTTGCCTTGCTGGAACCGCTCGCTGCGGCTCGTAAGGACGATCCGAGCGACAATCCGCTGGTACGCGGGCAGGCCGAGCGCAACGGGGACGCGTTCATGGAAATGGTCACCCTCGCCGCCAGCCACCCCGACTCCCCCAACCGCAGCGGCACCCGCGCGGACCTCATCGTCACCATCACCCTGAACGACCTGAAAAAGGAACTGGGCAAGGCGTGCCTGGACATGGTCACCGACATCACCGCCAGCGAAGCCCGCATCCTCGCCTGCGACTGCAAAATCATCCCCGCCATCCTCGACGGTGCGGGACAGCCCCTGGAAATGGGACGAGCCAAACGCCTGGTCACCGAAGCGATCCGATACATGCTCGCCATCCGCGATCGCGGATGCGCCTTCCCCGGATGCACCCGCAAACCGAGACACTGCGAAGCACACCACGTGTTGCCGTGGCACGCCGGTGGCAAGACGGACCTGGGTAATCTCGTGCTGTTGTGCGGTTACCACCATCGCCTGTTGCACAACAGCGACTGGACACTCCGCATGGTCAACGGCCTCCCGGAGTTCACCCCACCAGCATTCCTCGACCCCTGGCGAAAACCCAGAACCAACACCATCCACACCGCCCAACCCCGCGCCGCCTAACCGCCGACGCCGCTCGAGGTGGCTCGCTCCACTGTGTCCTCAATGGACACTTAGCCGCAGCCATGCGACCGCTACCCTCCGTGCCTCACATAGCCGAGGTATCGACCCACACCAGTTCGACATCACCGCCGGCGCCGAGGATCTGACAGGCTCTTTCGGCGGAGTTGAACCGTCCGCTCAGTCGGGCATCGACAGACTGAGCGATGGCGTGGCCTCGAAACCCAGGTCCCACGCGAGAAGTTCGCAGTCCGTGCCGTACTCGTCTTCGGTGAAACCGCGCAACGCGAACCGGCGCGGCAGGTTTTGCCGTATCCAGGTCCGCAGCACCGCGCCGACCTGTTCCCGGTGAGATGGACTCCAAGTTCGAGAAGGGGAACCCATGAACACCAGGCACGCTACCGCGCGGATGCGCAGCCTGGCCTCCGCACTCAAGAGCTGCGCGCGGGAGCGGCGCGATCGGCTGCTGTCGCTCTCCCGCGAGCAACATATGCCCGGCTGGGAAAACCACCGGCACGCCGCTCCCCCAGCAACTCCCCGCCCTGATCCGCTTCGAGTCAGAGGTGACTCGCCTGTGCACGCCTCCATGCTGATCATCCCGGGACTTCTCCAAACCGCCGAATACCGCCGAGGAGTACTGTCCTCAGCCGGAGTCACCGGCGGTGAGCGAGAAACGACGGTTGCGACTCGGCTGGGTCGGCAAGCAGTTCTCTCGAAACCTCGCCCTCCGGCTTTACCTAGCGCTCCTTGATGAAGCCACGCTGCGGCGCCCCGTGGGCGACCGGCCTGTGATGGCCGCTCAACTTCGCCGGCTCGTCGAACAGTGCAGGGCGAAACCTCAGGTCGATGTCCGCGTGATTCCGTTTGAAGCTGGCCCGCACACCGGGCTCGATGGCACCTACGTGCTGATGGAGTTCGCGAAGGCGCGCTCGATCGCATACCTGGAGCACAAGCGTTCCTCGCTCTTCCTCGACGCTTCAGAAGAGGTCGAACCGTTTCAGCGGGCTACGGCAAAGGATGAAACAAGATGGATCTTGGTGGCGCTCAGTGGCGCAAGTCCAGCTACAGCGGCACACAGGGCAACTGTGTCGAGGTAGTGCGAAAGCGGGCGATCGTCGGTATCCGTGACACCGAGGATCGGACTGGAGGGGCGTCCTGGTCTCCCCCGCTTCCTGGGGTGCCTTCCTCACCGCCCAGCGGTAGCTACGGGCAGGTCATCACGGGGGTCATGGTGGACAGCCTCGGGGTTGGCACGACCGAGCGTTTCGGGGCGGCGCCGACGACCTGGTTGCGGCCGTTGTGCTTGGCGCGGTAGACGAACTGGTCGGCGGCGCGCAGGCAGGCCCTGACTTCGGTGCCGTGCTCCGGGTACATCGCCGCGCCGATGGACGCGGACAGGCCGGTGACGATCACCGGGTTGCCGTCACCGTCCTCGGTGGCCACTTCCAGTTCGGTGACGCGCTGGCGGAGCCGCTCGGCGATCCGCATCGTGCCCGCGTGGTCGGTGGCGGGCAGCAGCACGGCGAACTCCTCGCCGCCGAAGCGGCCCGGCACGTCGAACCGGCGCAGGTCCGTGCGCAGCAGCTCGCCGACGGCGGCGAGCACGTCGTCTCCCGCGTAGTGGCCGTAGGTGTCGTTGACCTTCTTGAAGAAGTCCAGGTCCACCATCAGCACCCCGGCCTGCGCGCTGTCCCGTGCGGCGGCGCGCAGCGCGTCGTCGGCCTGCGCCTGCCAGGACGCGGCGTTCGCGATGCCGGTTTTCGCGTCGGTCTCGGCTGCTTTCTGCAACTGCCTCGTCAGCGCCGCGCGGTGCATCACGACCACGGGCAGCAGCACGAACGGGATCAGCGCGGGCGCGCTCGCCACGATCAGCCCGACCACCACGCCGAGCGCCAGCATGCTCAGTTCGAGCGTCGCTTCGTGCAGCCGCAGGAAATAGCCGACGAGCGTCTGCTGCCCGCGCAGGTGCAGGCCGATCGCGACGAGCACACCGTTGACGGCGAAGTAGGTGCCCACCGCGACGGCGGCGAGCACAGCGGTGTGCGGGGTCACCCCGACCGTGGACGGCGCCGCCCAGGTGAACCCGGCGAGCACGACGTGGCTCACCGCGAGTGTCCACGCGTGCATGCCGATGTTGTAGACCACGCGGTTCGGCAGCATGTAGTCGCTCGTGCCGCGCCAGGCGCGGAAGTACAGGTGGCCGTAGATGATCGGCACCAGCGCAAGGCACAGCGACAACGGCAGCGTGATGGCCGCGGCCATGATCCACACCGAGGTCATCGAAACGACGCCGTAGCTGCCGTAGCGGCGGCGAGCGCGTTCGACCTGGCGCGACAGCTCTCCTTGCAGCACAGCGAAACCGGCGAGCGCGCCGAAGCGGGTCCACTCGGTAGCGGTCGGCTGCCCCGCGAAGAAACCCAGTACCAGCAACATCAAAGCCGATGCGGGGAGCGCGACGAGCAGGGCGCGGAGCAGGCCGTGTGCGTCACGGAACGTCAAGGCGATCGGCCGAGGATGAGCGTCCACTGTGCCTTCTCCCTACTGGTATCGACTTTTTCCCGCTATAGTCGGATTTTCAAGTTGTTCGATGGCAAGGTGTTCACCGGTCATGTTCCCGAGAGGAGTCGCCGTGGACGGGCAGGAGTGACGACCCCAGCCGCTCGGCCCGGCGCCACGAGATCCCGACGGCCACGGCGCACGCCATACCCGCCGCCGCCAGCACGGAGATCGCGGCCGCCGGGCCGAGCCGGGTACTGGCCAGCCAGCCGCCCGCCGCGGCGCCGACGCCCTGCGTCGTCATGAGCACCGCGTTGAACGCGCTCATCACGTGCCCCCGCACGCGCTCCTCCGCGTGCAGCGTGGCGAGGTTCGTCGAAATCACCACCGTCGCGGTGAGCGCGACCCCGGTCAGCGCGAACAGCGCCACGCTCACCCACAGCCCCGGCAGCGCGAGGCACACCAGCAACGGCAGCCCGGTGACGAAGACCAGTGGCCCGAGCGCCGCGGAATCCCGGTCCCGCAGCCATCCCGCGGCGTAGGCACCCAGCACCGCGCCGACGGCGGGCGCGGCGAGCAGCAGCCCGGTGGCACCGGCGCCGCCGCCGATGGCCCGCGCGTAGGGCGCCGCGACCGCCTCGGACGCCACGTAGCACCCGACGAGCGCCTGCACCCCGATGAGCGCGCGGAGCCTGCGGTCGCCCAGCACGATCGTGATCCCGTTGAGCGGGCTGCGCTTGGCGGCGCCGCCCTCCACCGGGCGCTTGCGCAGCGACAGCAGCAGCGCCGAGGACGCGATGAAGGTCGCCGCGTCGATCAGCAGCGCGACGCTCGGCGAGGTCAGCCCCACCACCGAACCGCCTGCCGCGAACCCGAGCACCTGGCCCGCCTGCAGCGTGACCGTCCGCAGCGAGCTGCCCATCTTGAACAGCGCGGGGTCGGTGAGCACCGCGCGCAGCGTCGCCATCTGCGCGCCGCGGAACACCGGGTGCAGCAGGCTGATCACCACCACCGGCGCGATCACCGCGCCGACCGGCGAACCGGGGATGGCCATCAGCGCGGCCATCGCGGCACGCACCAGGTCGACGGTGATCATCACGCCGCGCCGGTCGAACCGGTCGGCGAGCCAGCCCAGGGTCAGCCCGCCGATCATCGTCGGCAGGTAGGTCGCGGCGAAGGCGAGGCCGGTGAGCAGGGCCGACCCGGTGCGGTCGTAGACGAGCAGGGACAGCGCCACCCGCGCGAACTGGTCACCGACGATGGACAGCAGATCGGCCGCCCACAGCGCCCGGAACTCGCGGTCGGCCAGGGCGAGGCGAAAGCTCGCCCGCACGTACGGATCCCCCTCGGCCACGACGCTCCTCCCCCTGGATTGCGCACCGCCTCACACCACCATAAGTGATGACACGAGCACGATGGGCGCCGTTGGCAAATCTTTGCCTAATTGAGCGGAAAGCAAGAACGGGTGCACCCGAACGGCCCAACACCTTCGGTGGAGGAAAAACAACATCATCACGCTGACCGCAGGTTCTCCACCGAATCGGCCGCCCGCCGCGGGTTCCGGGCGCCGCGGCCCATTCTGTCACGGCGCCGTGCGGAATTTCGCCAACGGTGAAACGGTATTGCTCTAGGCTTCGCGCATGACTTCGCGCACCACCGGGGGAACATCCGACAAGGCCGAAAGAGCCGCACTGAGCAACGCGGGGAAAGCACTCCGCGCCGGTGACGCGGCCCCGGCGCGCGCCCTGCTCGCCGGCACGAGGAGCCAGCCCGATCGGCGCGAGCACCAGGTCGGCGAACTGGGCAAGGCGGGGGCGGAACAGCTCGAAAGCCTCGGCGGCCTGCTCGAAGAGCACCCCGGCGATCCCGATCTGCTCCTGCTCCTCGGCGCCGCGCTCGCCGCCGCCGCCGGGAAGGCGCGCGGGTCGGCGGTCGCCAGTGCGCTGAGCGGCAACCAGGTTCGCGACATGTTCTCGCTCGGACAGGAAGCGCGACAGCACCTGCACGCCGCGACCGAAGCCGCTCCCGAGGACCCGGTGCCGTGGAGCGTCCTGATGCGCCTCGCGCAGTTCGCACCCGGCCACGACGGCGAGTGGCGCGAAGCGTTCGCCGAAGTCACGAAGCGCGCGCCGCTGCTGTACCGGGCGAACGTGACCGCGCTGGCCTGCCTGACCCGCAAGTGGCACGGCAGCGAGGCCGAGCAGGTCGCCTTCGCCAGGGAGCGCGCGGCGGCCGTGCCGGACGGGCACCCGGTGCTCGCGCTGGTGCCGCTGTCGCACATCGAAAGCTACGTGGACGGTCTCATGCGCGGGAACGCCGTCGTCCGGATCGGGCGCGTGCTCACCCAGCGCCGCCTCAAGAAGCGCAGGGCCAAGGCCGAGGTGAACGCGGCAAGCGAGCGGCTGCTGAACAGCCCGCTGCCGCATCCGTCGGCGCCGGACGCGCACCAGACGTTCGCCGTCTACTACCACCGCGTCCGCGACACCGAGCGGCTCCGAGCCCACCTCGAACGCTCGGGGACGAAGGTGGCCGAGTTCCCCGCCGGCTACTTCGGCGACCACGTGAAGCTGTTCGCCGAAGCCCGCGCGGCCGCCGGGCTCGCCCCGAAGTCCTGATCGGGAATTGCTCGCGATATCTGTCAAGTGATATTCGCGAACTCTGCCCGAACGGACAAATGTGTTCAACAAAAGCCCCACCAGGGCCGTGCGCCTTCGTGCGATCGTGCGCTGAGCAGGAACAATGTCGTTCCATTGCTAGATCACCCGTTCAGGTGAACCGAGTCACATTGGCGCATACTTTGTGTGTTCATCGAACATCTTTACCCGGGAATGGAAAATAATTCACGGCAGTGCAGTCGAGGGCATCCGGAGGGGATGGGGCATGAACATCAACGGCACGACGATCCGGCGGGGTGCTGTCGCGGTGATCGCGGGCGCGGCGGCGCTCGGTGCGCTGACCGCCTGCGGTGAGAGCCAGCAGGGCCAGGCCGCCGCTCCGGGCAACGTGACCCAGGCGGGATCCGTCGTGTCCACGGAGCCCTCGAAGTCCAGTGCGCCGCCGACCTCGGCGCACCCCGCCCCGGCCGCCTCATCCGCCGAGCGCGCCCCTGGCGGTGCCGACAAGGGCAAGCCGCCCGCGAACGGCGGTACGGCGGAGTGCACGAAGATGAAGGTGTCGACGCAGGCACTGCCGCCCGCCACCGGGCAGGAGCACATCGCGCTGGTGTTCACCAACCAGGGCAGCGCGCCGTGCACCGTCCGCGGCTTCCCCGGCGTCCGGCTGGACGGCACCAACGGCCAGTCCTGGGACCTCGTGCGCACCGGCGACGAGATCCTCCCGGTCGAGGTGGCGCCGGGCCAGCACGTCACGGCCAACCTGTCCTACCTCGACAGCTACGAGGCCGATCGGTGGCCGGTCGCCCGCATGGCCGTCACGCCGCCGCACACGACCGACACGCAGACCGTCCCGTGGCCGAGCGACCGGGCCCTCGTCCTGCAGGACGGCGCCACCCACCCCGGGACCTTCATCGCCCCGATCCGCAAGTGACCTACGGGTTCATCGCGTAGGCGCCCGAGAGCGCTTCGACCTGCCGCCACACCCGGTCGAAGCGCTCGGCGCCCGCCACCGGCTTCCGGATCGACGCCAGCGCCAGCCGCTGCTGGACCTCGGTGGAGCTCGACTTCCCGTTCAGCTCCACCGCGGCGGCGCTGAAGTCCTGCACGAGCACCGCGAAGATCTGGTCGACCAGATCCTCCGAAATCCCGGTGAGCCCGGCCTGTTCGAGCACGAGCTGCCCGTAGACGACGAGCGTGAACAGCTCCGTCAGCGCGAGCCCGAAGTCGAGGTCCGCCTGCTGGTCTTTGTCAGGAGTGGCCTCGGTGAGCAGTTTCACCAGCATCTCGGCCTGCTCGGTGAACCGCGCGACGTTCGCGATCCCGGCGGCGTTCTTGTACGCGACGCGCCAGTCGTGGAAGCGCACCTTCGACAGCCCGCGAGCGGGGCCCTGCCGGAACAGGAACTCGTCGTCGGCGGCGTCGGCACGGGTCGGCACCGGCTCGTAGGGCTGCGGGTCGAACAGGTAGGCGGGCATGAACTTGGCGATCAGCGCCAGGTTCACCGCGACCGTGCCTTCGAGCTTCGGCAGCCCGTCGATGTCGTTCTTCGCCATCGCCAGGTAGGTGTCGGCCTCGAAACCCTTGGCCGCCACCACATCCGCGACGAGCCCGATCACCTTCTGCGCCTCGGTGGTCACCTTCATCTTGGTGATCGGGTTGAACAGCAGGTAGCGGCGGTCCTCCGGCCCGGCGGAGCGGAAGTAGTCCACCGCGCGGTCGGAGAACAGCTTCATCGCCGCCAGCCGCGCGTACGCGTCGACGAACTCCCTTCGCACGTGCGGGAAATCGGTCACCGGGTTGCCGTAGAGAACGCGGTTGCGGGCGTGCGTGATCGCCTCGTACAGCGAATGCGTCGCCATCCCGATGCCGCCGAAGCACAGGTTGAACTTGCCGATGTTGACGGTGTTGAGCGCGGCCGAGAACGCGTCCGCGCCGGTGTGCAGGATGTCCTCGGCGCGCACCGGGTAGTCCTCGAGGCGGAACTCCGCGACGTACATCTGCGACGGCACCACGTTCTTCACCACGTGGTAGTTCGGGTGGTTCGCGTCCGCGTAGAAGAAGACGTACCGGACTTGCCCGTCGTCACCGGCAGCGTCCTCCACCCGGCCGAACACCGAAACCGTGGTGGCGCAGTTGCCGTTGCCGATGTAGTACTTCGACCCGGTGGCGCGATATCCGCCGTCGCCGTCCGGGGTGAGCACCATGTCCGACGAGTAGATGTCCGCGCCATGGTCCTTTTCGGACAGTCCGAACGCGCCGACACCACCATCGGCCAGCGCCTTCGCCGCACGAGCACGCGCCGCCGCGTTCTCGCTCTGCCACACCGGGCCGAGCCCGAGAATGGTCACCTGCCACGGGTACCAGTAGTTCAGCCCGTAGAAGCCGAGGATCTCCGACAGCGCCGCGACCCGAGCGGTGTCCCAGCGCTTGTCCGGATGCCCGTCGCCGTCACGCGCGGGCGTGAGGAACGTGGCGAACAGCCCCTCGGCGGCGGCGAAGTCCAGGAACTCCTGGTAGAAGACCCGGCGGTGGTAGTCGTCGGCGAGCTTGGCCTTGCCGCGCGCCTCGAACCAGTCGATCGTGGCGCGCAGGAGGCGCTCGGTCTCGGCGTCGAACCCTCCCGAGTAGTGGTGCGGGTTCAGCAGCTGGGCCGCGTCGTCAGCCATGTCCGGGTCTCCTCGAAGCAGGTGTACTCACCGGTAACTTAGCAGACGCGGACGGGCCGGGCCGGTATGGAACGCTGAGGAGCATGAGCACACTGGAACGCCGCTACCTGCAGGAGCTGATCATCGACGAGCTCGGCGTGCCGGCCGGGTTCGCCGCCGCCGCCGAGGTCGAGGCCCGGATCGGGTTCCTCGTCGAGCGGCTGAAGTCGTCGAACACGAAGGCGCTCGTGCTGGGCATCAGCGGCGGTGTGGATTCGAGCACCACCGGCAGGCTGTGCCAGCTCGCCGCCGAACGCGTCCGCGCGGCGGGCGGCAAGGCCACCTTCGTCGCGATGCGCCTGCCCTACGGCGTCCAGGCCGACGAGGACGACGCCCAGCGCGCGCTCGCGTTCATCGAGCCGGACGAGACGCTGACCGTCGACGTCAAGCCCGCTTCCGACGCCATGCTCGACTCGGTGAAGAACAGCGGCGTCGACTTCGCGGGCCGCGAAGACTTCCTGCACGGCAACATCAAGGCCAGGCAGCGCATGATCGCGCAGTACGCGGTCGCGGGCGCGCACGGCGGGCTCGTCGTCGGCACCGACCACGCGGCGGAGGCCGTGATGGGCTTCTTCACCAAGTACGGCGACGGCGCGTGCGATCTGACACCGCTGTCCGGGCTGACCAAGCGGCGCGTGCGCGCGGTGGCCGCCGAGCTCGGCGCCCCGGACGGGGTGGTGCACAAGGTGCCGACGGCCGATCTGGAGAGCAACTCCCCCGGCCTGCCCGACGAGCAGGCGTTCGGCATCACCTACGAGGATATCGACGACTTCCTCGAAGGCAACGAAGTCGACGGCAAGGTCTACGAGACGATCATCTCGTGGCACCGCCGCACCGCGCACAAACGAGCCGTGCCGACCCCCTTCACCGGGTAACACCCATCCGGGTCGTTTCTGCTGTTGACCCATGGCTATCGGCGGATAACCCAGTGCATGATCAGGTGTGCACTGGATCGACCGCCTGACCGACCGCTCCGCACGGCGCTGGCTGTGCGGCATGGGCGCGCGCGTCGAATCCGGCTGGGTCGCCCTCGGCACCTGCCCCGACCTGCGGCTCGCGTTCGGTACGCAGCTACACGCGGTCGCCGACGCGGTACACGTCGAACTGGACCTTTCCGGCCGCGCGGAGCCGCTGACCCCGCTCGCGCTGATCGCGGGGCACGCCCACGACGTGTGGACGGCGGCGACGCGCGCGGGCTGGCAGCCACCGGCGGTGCCGTCGGCATGGGCCCGGCACGAGCCGACCGGCCTGCGGCTGCTCGCCTGCTACTGGCTGGCCGCCACCCTCCCGCACGGGCCGAAGGTGCCCCCGGTCGTCCCGGAGCCGGTGCGCGCCTCGCCCGACCTGCGCCACCTCATCGGATCGGAATAGTCTTCACCTCTCCCGGGGCAATTGCGATTCGCCTGGCGTTCACCCCTATGCCAACCAAAAGGGGCTGGTGCTCACCCCCGGTGCGCGCTTAGCATCCGATCGGGGTCGGATTTCACGCATTTTCAGGCGGTCACGTGGCATCGATTTCGTTTCGGGTACTGGGGCCACTCGAAGTGCGGGTGGCCGGGCGAAGGGTGCCGATCGGCGGTCCGAAACCCCGCATGCTGCTGGCCGCGCTGCTGCTCCAGCCCAATGTCGCGGTCACCGCGGACGTGCTGACCGAGGTGCTGTGGCCAGGCGCGGCACCGCGCTCGGCGCCGGCGAACCTCCGCACCTACGTGCATTCCCTTCGCCGCCGGTTCGGCGAATTCGGCGACCGCCTGCAAAGCAGGCCCTCCGGCTACACCGCACTGGTCGAGCCGGGGGAACTGGACCTCGCCGAATTCGAAGACCACGCGCACCGCGCGTTCACCGAGCCGGATCGGGAAAGGGCCGCGGGACTCAGCGAAACCGCGTGCGGGTTCTGGCGCGGCGAAATACTCGAGGACCTCCCGCACAGCCACACCTGGGCCGCGACCGTCGCCCGCGTCACCGAACTGCGGCTGGCCGTGCGCGAACACCGGCTCAAGGCGCTGATCGACCGCGGCGACAACGCCGACGCGATCGCGGAGCTGCGCGGGCTGGTCGCGGACCACCCGCTGCGCGAAGAGCTGTGGGAACACCTGGTGCTCGCGCTCGACGGCGCGGGGCGCACCACCGAAGCGCGGCAGGCGTGCGAAGAAGCCGAACGCGTGCTTCGCGAAGAACTCGACGCCCAGCCGGGGCCGAGGCTGCGCGGGCTGCGGTCCCGGCTCGCCCGCCCGGTTTCGGTGCGCCAGCTCCCGCTCGACCTGCCCGATTTCACCGGCCGTGACGGGCTGGTCGGCGACCTGACCGCGCTGCTGCGCGCGAACTCCGGCACCAGGCCGACCGTCGCCGTGCTGTCGGGCCCGCCGGGGATCGGCAAGTCCGCGCTGGCGGTGCGGGTCGCGCACGCCGTCCGCGACGAGTTCCCCGACGGGCAGGTGCACCTCGACCTCGGCGGCACCTCCGAGGCGCCGCGCCAGCCGATGGACATGCTCGCCGAACTGCTGCGCGCGCTCGGCGTCGCCGACGCGGCGTTGCCGAAGGGCCTCGCCGAACGTGCCGCCCTGCTGCGCTCGCGGTTCGCGGACGCCAGGCTGTGCGTGCTGCTCGACGACGCGGGGGCCGCCGCGCAGGTGCGGCCGCTGCTGCCCGGTACCGGCGGGTGCGCGGTGCTGGTGACCGGCAGGAGACGCCTGCCCGACCTCTCCGGCGCGCACCAGTTCGACGTCGACGTGCTCACCGGCGCCGAGGCCGCGGCGCTGCTCGACGGGATCGTCGGCGCGCCGCGCACCGCGGCCGAACCCGCCGCGGCCGCCCAGATCCTGCGCGCCTGCGGGCACCTCCCGCTGGCGATCAGGGTCGCCGGCGCGAAGCTGACCCACCGCCCCGCGTGGACCCTGCGGCTCTTCGCCGCCCGCCTGCAGGACGAACAACGACGCCTCGACGAACTGCGCGTCGGTGATCTCGCGGTCCGCGCGAGTGTCGCGCTGAGCTACGAACAACTGCCGATGAAGGCGGCGCGCGCGTTCCGCGGGCTCGGTGCGCTGGGCCCGGTGCGGTTCCCCGGCTGGGCCGTGTCCGCGCTGCTCGGCTCGGACGGCTCGACCGACTCCGACGAACTCGACCTCCTCATCGACGCGCACCTCGTCGAGACGGCGAGCACCGACGCCACCGGGAACCCGCGCTACCGGCTGCACGACCTGCTGCGCTGTTTCGCGACCGAGCAGCAGGGCTCACCGCGCGAAGACCTGCGCCGCGTGCTGGAGGGATATCTCGCGCTGGCCACCGAGGCGGCGCGGCGGATGCCGATCCACTTCTTCGGAATGACCGAAGTGGACGGTCGGAAACCGTTGTGGCGCCCCGAGAACGACACCCTGCTCGCCGACCCGACCGCCTGGTTCGCCGCCGAGCTGCGCGCCGGGGTGCTGGCCGTGACCACCGCCGTCGACCACGGGTTCGACGACCTCGCCTGGCGCCTCGCGGTGTCGTTCACGCCGTACTTCGACCTTCGCGGGCACTCCGAGGACTGGCTGCGGACGCACGAGATCGCGCTCGCCGCCGCCCGCCGCGCCGGTGATGTGCGCGGGCAGGCGATCGTGCTGCGCAACATCGGGCAGGTCGACCTCTACCGCGACGCCTACCCCGAATCCGAGGAAGCGTTCGGCGAGTCGCACCGGCTGTTCACCTCCGTCGGCGACGACCGCGGCCGGGCGATCGCGCTCGCCGGGCTGGCCACCGCGCTCCGCTTCCGTGGTGCGATCGACGGCTCGCACGAGCACGCGCAGCGCGCGCTGGAGCTGTTCCGGCAGGTCGGTGACCGGCACGGCGAGGCCGTCGCGATGATCGCGGTCGGCGCCGCCTGGATGGCGAGGCGCTGCTACGCCACCGCGGGCCGCTGGCTCGGCGACGCACGCGCGCTGGCCGCCGAGATCGGCGACCGGCACCGCGAAGCGCACGCGTTCAAACGGCTCGCGCTGCTCTGCCAGCACCAGGGCAACCTCAGCGCGGCGCGCGAGCACGTCGACCGGGCGATCGCGATCTTCGACGAGCTCGGCGACGACCACTGCGTCGGCTACGCGAACCAGAACCTCGGCGAGCTGTGCCTGTGCACCGGCGACCTCGCGCACGCCAGGCTGCTGCTGGTGAACTCGCTGAACGTGCACCGGCGCAACGGCGACCGGCGGTCCGAGGCCGAGGTCGCCGGGCTGCTCGGCGAACTGCACGACACGCTGAGCCAGCCAGAGCGCTCGCAGGACTACTACGAGCGCGCCCGCGCGCTGTGGCACGAGCTGGAAGGCGGCGCGATCCGGGACGAGGTGCCCGACTCGCCGCCCCGGCTCCGGTCGGTGTCCGGCTGAGCGTCACGCGTTGTGGGGATGTTCGCCGTGTCGACGGCCCTGCTGACGGCGGTATCCGCGCCGGTGCCGTTACGAATACACCATGCCGAAACCGCGTCGAAGACTCCGCCACCTGACCGCATCCGCGCTGGCCATCGCGCTCGTGTGCGCGGTGACCACCCCCGTGCGAGCCGATCCGGCCGCGAGCTGGCCCGCCGCTCTGTCCACTGTGGATGACGACGACGTCAACGTCGCCTTCACCGGCGCGCTGACACTGCGTGACCCCGCCTGGCACCGGGCGGACCAGCCCGCCGGCGGTGAGGGCGCTCTCCTGCTCCCGCCGCACCGGCTCACCCGTCCCGCGAACCGGATCTCGGCGGAGACCGTCGCGACCGTTCCGCCCGGCGCCGCCGTCGAAGTGGACGTGCGCGGCGGCGGCGGCGAATGGACGGCGGCGGGCACACCGCTGCCGGGGGAAGTCACCGAGGTCCAGGTCCGGATCACCCTGCACACCGCCGCCGGGGCCGCCCCGGCGGTGTCCTCGGTGCGGCTGAAGGCGGACACCGTGCCCGCGCCGCGCTCGGCACGGGGCAACGCGGCCGCCTCGTACCGGGTGTTCGCCACCAGGGAAGGGCTCGTCGGCGGCAAGACCGCGAACGGCCACGTGATCGTCGCCCGCGACCACTTCGTCGCGTTCCCGTCCCGGCGGGGCCTGTCCCCCAAGGGAACCGGCGACTACACCGTCCGCGTCTGCCGTGCCGACCGCGCCCGGTGCGAGTACGCGCCGGTCTGGGACGTCGGGCCGTGGAACGTGCGCGACGACTACTGGAACCCTGGCGCCGAGCGCCAGAGCTGGCAGGACCTCGCGCAGGGCCTGCCCCAGGCGCAGGCCGCCTACCAGCACGGCTACAACGGCGGCAAGGACCAGTACGGGCGGAAGGTGGCGAACCCGGCCGGGATCGACCTCGCCGACGGCACCTTCTGGGACGGCCTGAAGCTGAGCACGAACGCGTGGGTCGACGTGACCTACCTCTGGACCGGCGGCGGGGTGACCGGCGAGGTGCGCACCGAGGGCGGGCCGCTGAACCTGCGCTCCGGCCCCGGCACCGGGAACCCGATCGTCGGGTTCGCGGCCAACTACGCCAAGGTCACGATCGACTGCACGGTGCCGGGCCAGCACGTGACCGGCGCCGCCGGTTCGAGCGCGCAGTGGGACCGCATCGGCGACGGGCACTACGTCGCGCGCGGCTACCTCCGGCTCACCGGCGGCGCACCGCCCCCGTGCTGATCGCCACGCACGGCCTGCGCTGGACGGATAGTCACCGGCGCCGCCGCCGTATTCACTGCTCCACGATGAGAACGCACCGAGGAGACGAGCCGCCCCACTGGTCGCCGTCGTCGCGCGGAGGCCCCGAGCTGCTGACCGTCCGCGCGCACGAGACGACACCGTCGGTCCGGGTCGTCCGCCTGTGCGGCCAGCTCAACCACGACACCGCGCCCGAGCTGGACCGCGTCGTGACCAGGCAGGTCGCGGCCAGACCCCGGCTGCTCGTGCTCGATCTCGTCGAACCGTTCTGGCTACGGCCGGACGGCGTGCCCGCGCTCGTGCGGTGCGCGTTCGAGGCCGACCGCGCGGGGATCACGCTCAGCCTCGTCGGCGCCGAGGGCACCGAAGCGGCGCGGCGGCTGGACGCGGCCGGGTGGGCCGAAATGTTCCGGTTCCACTGCTCGGTCGGCGACGCGATCAAAGCCGCCGGCTGAACGGCGCCGCGCACGGAAAGCGTCCTTCAGGGAATCTGACGCCACCAACTTGGCCCTCGCGGGCAGACCACCATCGGCGGGCATGCGAAGATCACCGTCTTCGAAAAAGGAGCCGCCTGGTCGCCCACGAAGTCGACCACCTGCGCGGAAAGCCTTACACCGAGCGGATGCGCGCAGGGGGTCACCCCGATCCCGGTCGAGCAGTACCGCGGCACGGGTCGTCCTGGAAATCTGAGAGCGGGTGGATCACGGGTGGCGGCGGAGTGTCTCGTTCGGACGTTCGCCGTACCGGTCCCGGTAGCCGACGGAGAACCGGCCGAGGTGCACGAAACCCCATCGCCCCGCCACTTCGGTGACGGTCACCGCGCCGGGTTCGGCGGCGAGCAGGTCCGCGTGCGCCCTGCCCAGGCGCACCTCGCGCAGGTAGGCCATCGGCGGGCGGCCGATCGCACGGCGGAAACCGTCGTGCAGCGAGCGGACGCTCACCGCGACCACCGCCGCCAGCTCAGCGGGTGACCACGGGAATTCGGGGGTTTCCCGCAACAGTTCCACGGCCTGCCGCACGATGCGCGGCGCCACCTCGTGCGCTTTCGCGGTCAGCTCGGCGGAATAGGTGTGCGGCTGGGCGCGCAGGACCGTGTCGATCAGCTGGTCGCGCAGGGTGGCCGCGGCGAGCGGCTGGCGCAGCACACCGTCCGGCTTCGCCGCTTCCTGGTCGAGGAGGGTGAGCTGGCCGAGCAGGTCGCGGGCCGCGCCGGTGCCGAGATCCATCGCGACGGCGAAATCGGGCGCACCGCCGACCGGCCGGTCGAGGTGCTGCGCCAGCCGGTCGCGCAGGGTTCCCGCCGGGATCATCAGGCACAGCTGCGCGCAGTCGGCCCGCCAGCGCAGGTCGACGGGCGCGCCGGGGGTGAACACCGCGGCGCGGCGCGGGCTGCCCCGCACCGGCCCGCGGTTGCCCGCACGCGATTCGACGGCGCCGGAAAGCGGCACGTTCACGTGGTAGCTCGCGACGTCCCCGGTGACCACGCGCACGTCGCTGCCGAACCGCACGTACCCCACCGTCAGCCCGGCGAGTCGCACCGCGTTCAGCCGCATGTCCAGCGGGGTGCCCGGGTCGAGCAGGTCGATCCGGTTCGGCAGGTACACCTGTTCGATCGCCTTGTTCGCCACCGCCACGTCCGTGGTCATGGCGACCCGATGGACGGCGAACGCAGGCTCCGCACCTCGCGCGCGCAAAGCTCACCTCCTGGCCACTGTTCACCGTACGGGGCACGCGGCCATCGGCTCAACTGTCCGAAGTGGACTCAACAGGGCGAGTCTTCCCGCTCTGCCCGATCGCGCCTGCGCCGATGGACGGATTCAGGCCCGTTGTTCGGGCACGTGCCCGAGACGGCGGGACAGCGCGGTCGCGGCGGCGACGACCAGCCCGGCCAGTTCACCGCGCCGCGGTAGCACCCGTTCCGCCGGTCCAGCCACGCTCATCGCGGCCACCGGCGCCCCGCTGCGATCCCGGATCGGGGCGGCCACGCAGCCGACCCCCGGTTCGTTCTCGATGTCGTCGAGCGCCCAGCCCTGGCGGCGTGCGGTCACCAGCTCGTCGAGCAGGCGCGGCACCTCGACGATGGTGTTCCCGGTGAGCCGCTCCAGCTTCATGCGCCGCAACCGGTCCACTCTGTCCACTTCGGACAGCGCGGAGAGGTACGCCTTGCCGAGCGAGGTCGCGTGCTGCGGGCGGCGCGCGCCAAGGCGGCACTTGAGCGTCACCGCGCCCGCGCTCTGCTCGGTCGCGACATAGACCATCGCGTTGCCGTCCGGAACCGCGAGATAGGTGGTCTCCCCCGATTTTTCCGCGAGCGCGGCCAGGAACCGGGGTGCCGCTCGGTGCAGATCGCTCGACGACATCGCGCGGACACCGAGTTCGACCAGCCTGGTCCCGAGCCGGACGCGGCCGGTCACGTGATCGGCTTCGAGGTAGTCGAGCTGCTTGAGGGTGTGCACGATCCGGTAGACCGCGCTCCTCGACAGCCCGAGCTGCGTGGCGATCGCGTTGGTCGAAATCTCCTGCTTGAGCCCGACGTGCTGGAGCACCGCCAGCCCGCGTTCCAGAGTGCCACTGCGCTCCAGCTCAGGATCCACGTCGACCTCCCAGCCGCCCCGATGTACCGCTGACCGGGACATCGACCCGATCAGCGGATAGCGAAGTTAACACGTCCGATGTTTGCGGGGGAAGACCGGGAAACGGCCGCGTGAGATCCTGACTTCAGCGCACCGAAGGACATCTCAGACGAGGATACCCCTTTCGGGCCACCAAAAATTCACATCCTTGAAAACAGGAGTGGTCTAAACCATTTTCGGTTTGGAGGCGACACATCGGAGGGGAACGCGAACGAGGGCGGCACCCCGCGTTCCGCGGTGCCGCCCTCAGGCCACAGTGGACTCACTACTGCATGGGACTCAGCGCGGTGCGCCGACGGAGTCCAGCTCGGCGTGGACCTCGAACAGCGACGCGAGACCCGTCGCTTCGAACACGCGCCACACGATGTGCTCGGTGATGACCACGCTCACCGCGACGCCGCGGCCGCGGACCTCGACGAGCGCCTGCAGCCCGGCGCAGGACAGGAAACCGACGCGGGAAAGGTCCACGACGAGGTCACTCGTCGCGACGCGGTCCAGGTGCGCGCGCAGTGCGGCGACCGTCATCGCATCGACCTCGCCGACCACGGTCAGGACGGTTCGCCCATCGTGGTGACTCTCAGTGACCGAAAGGCCGTGGCCATCGGGCAACCGGGGCAGGGGTATTTCCATGGTGCGCTCCTCTCATGACCGCCGGGCTGGAAACCCGCGCTGTTGGGGGATGCGCGAAACCACTGGCGGCCATTACGTCCGCTCTTCGACCGCTGACCGGAGCACGTGTCTGAACAACAGCCAGTACAACCCACGGTACGCCCTCACCGGGTCAGGTCAACCCCTCGCCTGGGTCAACGCGGCAAGCGGCGCCACAGCGCGCGCGGCAGCAAGCGCATCATCGCGAACACCGGCCGCAGCACACCGGGCACCCACACCTCACCGCGACCGCTACGCAGCGCACTCAGCGTCGCCTTCGCGACCTGCGGGGGCGTGCTCGAAAACGGCGCGGGGGACATGCCCTCGGTCATCCGCCCCACCACGAAACCCGGGCGGACGAGCAGTAGCCGCACCCCGCTGCCCGCGAGCGCGTCGGCGAGCCCGCTGGCGAACCCGTCGAGCCCCGCCTTCGCCGAGCCGTAGACGTAGTTCGCCCGCCGCACCCGCACCCCGGCGACCGAGGAGAACACCACCACGGTTCCGCTCGCCTGCTTCCGGAGCAGGTTCGCGGCATGGGTCAGCACGCTCACGTGCGCGACGTAGTCGGTGTGCACCACGGCGACCGCGTGCCCGGCGTCGCGCTCGGCACGCTCCTGGTCGCCGAGGATCCCGAAGGCGGTGACGATCACGTCGAGCGGGCCGAACCGCGCGGCGACGTCGTCGAGCAGCGGGCGGTGGCTCGCCAGGTCGTCGGCGTCGAACTCGACCCGTTCGACCGCACCGGCGCCCGCCGCGCGCAGGGTGTCCTCCTGCGCGTCGAGGTCATGGCTGCGCCGCGCGGCGAGCACGATCGTGCGCCCTTCGGCGGCGAGGCCGCGCGCGACCTCGAGCCCGATCTCACTGCGTCCACCCAGCACCAGCACCGTTGAAGTCACGGAGCCGAGTGTGCCGTACGCGCTCGCGGCTAGGCTGCGGGCCGTGACCTACGTTGCCGCGAACAGCCGATACGACACGATGCCCTACCGCCGCTGCGGTCGCAGCGGGCTGAAGCTGCCGCCCGTTTCGCTGGGGCTGTGGCACAACTTCGGCCACGACAAGCCGTTCGACACCCAGCGGGCGATCTGCCGCAGGGCCTTCGACCTCGGCATCACGCATTTCGACCTGGCCAACAACTACGGCCCGCCGTACGGCTCCGCCGAGGAGAACTTCGGGCGGCTGCTCGCCGGGGACTTCGCACCCCACCGGGACGAACTGGTCATCTCGTCGAAGGCCGGTTACGACATGTGGCCGGGCCCGTACGGCGATTGGGGCTCGCGGAAGTACCTCCTCGCCTCGCTCGACCAGTCGCTGAAGCGGATGGGGCTCGACTACGTCGACATCTTCTACTCGCACCGCTTCGACCCGGAGACACCGCTCGAAGAGACCATGGGCGCGCTGGACACGGCCGTCCGCTCGGGGCGCGCGCTCTACGCAGGCATCTCCTCGTACTCCTCGGAGAAGACCGCCGAAGCCGTCCGGATCCTGCGCGATCTCGGCACGCCGCTGCTCATCCACCAGCCGTCGTACTCGATGCTCAACCGCTGGACCGAAGCCGACGACCTGCTCGGCACGCTCGACGAAGCCGGTGCCGGGTGCATCGCGTTTTCCCCGCTCGCGCAAGGCATGCTGACCAGCCGGTACCTCGACGGCGTGCCGCCGGACTCGCGCGCGGCGGCGGGCAAGTCGCTCAACCCCGGCACGCTCACCGAGGAAACCCTCGTGAAAGTGCGCGCCCTCAACGAAATCGCGCAGCGGCGCGGGCAGACCCTCGCCCAGCTCGCACTGGCGTGGGGCCTGCGCGACCCGCGCATGACGTCGGTGCTGATCGGCGCCAGCAGCGTCGGACAGCTCGAAGACAACGTCGCGGCACTGGACAACCTCGACTTCACCACGGCAGAGCTCACCGAAATCGACCGCTACGCCACCGATGCGAACATCAACCTCTGGAAGCGCTCCAGCACTTCCTGACGCATCCCCGGCAGAGGTCACGCGGCGAGGCAGCCACCGGGGGCTTGGTCCCTGTCCCTGAAGGGCGCACGGGGCATCCACCCGTCCTGCTCGCGGTAGCCGTCCGGTCGCACACCGTCGCGGGCGGTGGGCTGGTGCGTCCAACCATCGGGAAAGTACGGCGAAATCTGGCAACATCTCCGCCAACTGTCACCCGTACGGGTGAGCAATCCGGTAAAAAGGTGCCCTCCGGTGTGTCTGACCGAAGGGTTTCCCGTGAACGACGAGGTATCGGTTTCCGCGCTGCTCGAGCGCGAGGGCTGGGGCGAGAACCTGCCACCCCGGCCTCGCTCGCGCTGGCGCGTGATGGCGGTGATGGCCGCCGTCGTCACGGGCTGTGGTGCCGCGGCCGTAACCGTGGCCGTTTCCTCGCCCACCGACGACCGCGCCGACGATCCCCTCATAGTGCAACCGCCGCTGCCCACCACCGGCACCGGCGACGAGACCACCGCCGTCCCGACGGCCCCGCCGAGCCGTCGGGGCGGCAGTGGCGGCGGCGAGCCGTCCACGGCAGCGTCCACATCGGAATCGCCGAGCCGTTCCAGCCGCACCTCGGCGAAATCCACCACCGCACCGCACCCCAGCTCCGAGGACCCCGGCCCCACCGGAAACCCCGAGCCGAGCAAGCCCGCACCGCCCACCACCGGCGGCGGCGGGAGCAGCACCCGCCCCACCCCGCCGGCACCGACCACCTCGACCGCACCCCCGTGCAACATGTGGCCGGAATGGCTGTGGTGTTGAAGAACTAGCCGTTTCGCTGCACCATCAGGTGGGCCAGCGCGGTCAGTTCGACCTCCGCCCGCGGCGCGGGATCGCAGGCGCGCAGTTCGGCCAGCGCGTCGGCCAGCAGATCGGCCGCCCGGTCACGGCACCAGGCCCGGCCGCCCGCCGCGTCGACGAGGCGCGCGGCCCGCACCAGGTCGTCGGCCGTCAGCGGGTCCGGCTGGTGGTAGAGCTGCCCGAACTCGCGGCCCGCTTCGGTGTCCGAGTTGAGCGCGGCCACCACCGGCAGGGACTTCTTGCGGCTGCGCAGGTCCGAGTAGATCGACTTCCCGGTGGCCGCCGGGTCGCCCCAGATGCCGAGCAGGTCGTCGACGAACTGGAAGCCCAGCCCGAGCCGGTCGCCGAACGAGCGGAGGTGCCCTGCTCCGGCCGCGGCGCTCCCTGCCGCCGCGGCCCCCAGCGCGCACGCGCACCCGAGCAGGGCACCGGTCTTCCGCTCCGCCATCCGCACGCATTCCGCGAGGCCGACGTCCCGCCGCCGTTCGAAGGACAGGTCCGCGCTCTGCCCTTCGACGAGTTCGAGCACCGCCGCGCTCAGCATCCGCGCCGATTCCGCGGCCACCGCGCTCCCGCTCGACGCGAGCACGTCGCCCGCCAGCGTCAGCAGCGCGTCACCGGCCAGGATCGCCGCGGGCGTCCCGAAAACCGACCACACGGTCGGCCGGTGCCTTCTCGTCGTGTCGCCGTCCATCACGTCGTCGTGCAGCAACGAGAAGTTGTGCGCCAGTTCCACCGCCACCGCGGCGGGCACCGCGCCCGCGGGATCCCCGCCTGCCGCCTGCGCGCTCAACAGGGTCAGCGCGGGCCGGATCGCCTTCCCGCCCGACTCCTTCGCCGGTTTCCCGCGCTCGTCGAGCCAGCCGAAGTGGTAGCCCGCGATCAGCCGCATCGACCCCGGCATCGAGTCGACGGCTTCCCGCAGCGCCGGGTCGAGCAGACCCCTGCTCCACTCGAGCAGCGTGCGGACCGGGCGCCCGGTGACCGCCGGTACGCCGGTGAGATCCGAAATGGCCATGCCAGCCTGCCCTTCACCGCGTGGTTTCGACGTTGTCCAGCACGCCGAGCGCGTCGGGCACCAGAACCGCGACCGAGTAGTACGCGCTGACGAGGTACGAGGTGACACCGCGCGCGTCGACCCCGGTGAACCGGACCGACAGCCCCGGCTGGTACTCGTCGGGCAACCCGGTGCGGTGCAGGCCGATGACGCCGCTGTCGTCCTTCCCGGTGCGCATCGCGAGAATCGAACTGGTGCCGCGTTCGCTGACCGGCAGCTTGCCGCACGGCAGGATCGGCACGCCGCGCCACGCCTGCAACGCCGAGCCGTCGACCGTCACCGGTTCCGGGTAGACGCACCGCCGGGAGCATTCGCGGCCGAACGCCGCGATCGCCTTCGGGTGCGCCACGAAGAACCGCGTCTTGCGGCGGCGGCTCATCAGCTCGTCGAGATCGTCCGGGGTCGGCGGCCCGCCTCGGGTCTGGATGCGCTGGCGCGGGTCCGCGTTGTGCAGCAGCCCGAACTCGCGGTTGGTGAGCAGTTCCTGTTCCTGCCGCTCCCGCAGCGCTTCCACGGTCAGCCGCACCTGCTGCTCGACCTGGTCCATCGGCTCGCTGTAGAGGTCGGCGACCCTGGTGTGCACCCGCAGCACGGTCTGCGCGACGCTCAGCTCGTACTCGCGCGGCGAACCCTCGTAGTCCACGAAGGTCGACGGCAGCGAGGACTCTCCCTCGTGTCCTGCCGCGAGTTCGACCATGGCCTCACCGCTGCGGTTCCGCGGTTTGTCCTGAAGGGACAGCGTGTGCGCGAGCTGCGCGCGCAGCGATCCCGACCGCTCGGTGAGTTCGGTCGCGACGCGGGCGGGCAGGGTGAGCACCGTGCACGCCGTGGCGGCCACCGCGGTGAACTTCCAGTCGCCGCTGACGCCCCCGAGCGCCAGGGAGCCGAAGTGGTCACCGTCGCCGAGCACGTCGAGCACGGTCTCCCCGCCGTACTCACCCGGCCCGAGCTTGCGGACCTTGCCGTGCGCGATCAGCACCACCTCGTCCGCGGGAGTGCCCGCCCGTACGATCCGCTCGCCCCGTTCGACCTCGCGCTGCTCGAACCGTTCGGCGAGTTCGGTGAGCACGTCCTCGTCGTCGTAGCCGTGCAGCGGCGCCAGTTCGGCCAGTTCCCTCGGCACGACGCGCACTTCGGAACCGGCGGTGGTGAAGGTGATCCGCCCGTCCCCGACGGTGTAGCTGAGCCGCCGGTTGACGCGGTAGGACCCGCCGGTGGCCTCCTCCCACGGCAGCTTGCGCAGCAGCCAGCGCGGTGAGATGCCCTGCATCTGCGGGACGGTCTTGGTCGTCGTGGCGAGGGTGCGCGCCGCGGTGGTGCTGAGGCTGCGCGGAGCCGGCGTGGTTTCCGGGCCGGCATCGGCCAGTGTCATGGCAGCGGGATCCAATCGAACGGTGGTGTGCTGGCGTGCGCCCCTTCGCAGGGGTGACCGGCGCGGTTGCGAAGGGGCGCACCGGAAGGAGCGTCCCGCGCCCGGACGTGTGCCGGCCGCACGTCCGTGAGCCGCTCCCGGCCCTTCTCGGTCGGGCTAGCCCTCGCGGCCCAGCTCGACGTTTTCCAGTACGCCGAGCGCGTCGGGGACGAGCACCGCCGCCGAGTAGTACGCGCTCACGAGGTAGTTGATGACCGCCTTCTCGTCGATGCCCATGAACCGCACGGACAGGCCGGGCTGGTATTCGTCGGGAATGCCGACCTGGTGCAGGCCGACCACGCCCTGGCGCTCCTCCCCGGTGCGCATCAGCAGGATCGAGCTGGTGCGGGTGTCGCTGACGCCGATCTTGTTGCACGGCAGGATCGGCACCCCGCGCCACGCCGGCACGTGCTGCCCGCCGAGATCGACGCTCTGCGGGTAGAGGCCGCGGCGGCTGCACTCGCGGCCGAACGCGGCGATCGTCCGCGGATGCGCGAGGAAGACCGTGGGGTCCTTCCACACCAGCGCGAGCAGCTCGTCGAGGTCGTCCGGGGTCGGCGGGCCACCGCGGGTGTGGATGCGCTGGGAGAAGTCGGCGTTGTGCAGCAGCCCGAACTCGCGGTTGTTGACCAGTTCGTGTTCCTGGCGCTCCCGCAGCGCCTCGATGGTCAGCCGCAGCTGCTGCTCGACCTGGTCCATCGGCTCGTTGTAGAGATCGGCGACCCTGCTGTGCACCCGCAGCACCGTCTGCGCGACGCTGAGCTGGTACTCGCGGGGCGAACCCTCGTAGTCGACGAACGTGTCCGGAAGCGACGCTTCGCCCTCGTGGCCGGACGCGACCTCGATCGCGGCCTCGCCGTGCGGGTTGCTCGCCGGTGGCACCCCGCCGCGGACACCGTCCACATGCGCGGCGAGCCCGGGCGAAGCCGCGAGTAGTTCGTCGAAAGCCTGACGTGGCAAGGAAAGCACCGTGCACCCGGTGACGGCCTTCGCGGTGAACTCCCAGATGCTGTCCGCGTCGCGCAGCACCTGGTCGCCGAAGAAGTCCCCGTCCGCCGCCACGCCCAGCACGGTGGAGTCGCCGTACTGCCCGGTGCCGAGCTTGCTGATCTTGCCGTGCGCGATCAGGAAGACCTGATCGGCGCGGTGTCCGAACTCGACGATCACGTCGCCCGGCTCGAACTCCTGCTGGGTGAACCGGCCGGCCAGCGCTTCGAGCACCTCCTCGTCGTCGAACCCGCGCAGGGTCGGCAGCTCGCCCAGCTCCGGCGGGATCACCCGCACCTGCGAGCCGGTGGTGGTGAAGGTGACCCTGCCGTCGCCGACGGCGTAGCTCAGCCGCCGGTTCACCCGATACGTGCCGCCGGAAACCTGGACCCACGGCAGCGTCTTGAGCAGCCACCGCGAAGTGATGCCCTGCATCTGGGGCACGGACTTCGTGGTCGTCGCGAGGTTGCGCGCCGCCGCGGTGTTGAGGCTCGACTGCGGCTGGTTGTCCTCGACCCCGGGGTCCCTCGAATCCGTCACGGTCACAGCGGATACCACCAATCTTTCTCAGGGCACAGGTAGGGAATCGACACGATGCAAGGGTTCATAAAACGAGATGCTCACGGAATTGGAAAACGATTGACTTCGTTTTCGCCGTTATTCTCGAACGTCGACGGGACCCGACGCTAGCACCGCCCAGATCGACCGTACAGTCACCCGAAAGTGCGGCCAGCGCACCGATTAATCGAATTTTACTTCGTGCCGATTCACTACATCCAGCACTGAGAGCGACTCACAGTAGAGAAGACGCAGTGTAGCCACTCGTGCGGCCACTCGAACGCCGCCAGGCACGTACATCCGGGGGATGAATCCCGGGCGAATGCCGTCACAGCACACATCCAAACGACGTTATATTTGATGATCTTGCACGTCGGCGGCGTGTCGCGGCCATCACGCGCGAAACCGCCGCGGATCAAAGGGCCGACCGCGCCACCGTCACCGACAGTAATCAAAACCATAGCCCGGATGGCTCACCCCGGGTCCAGTTTGTACCTTTTCCCCGTGAACTCCCTCGGGTCAATAAGCCGACGACTGGGCCGCGACGGTGATTTTTCGCACCTGCTGAGAATCACCTGGATGAATTGTCGAATCGTGACTTGTCCACACCGGCAGCGGCTGACTAACTTCGGTCACTAACGACGTCCCATCGCCGGATAATCGGCGTGGGCGGATATTTCGGGCGACGCGCAGCACCGGCGAAAGGCCACGATGAGCATCTACCTGAGCGGTCTCCTCTGGGTGGTGGGCGCGGCCGCGGCGGGTGCCGGAAGCGCCTATCTGGTAAGGCGGTTCGGACTCGACGAAGGCAGGCCCGACAACAACGACGCGGCGGGCCAGGTGTTCACGATCGTGAGCGGTCTGCAGGCGGTGATCGTCGCGTTCGTGCTCATTTCCCAGTTCGACGCCGTCGACGCGGCGCGCGACGGTGCCTTCAAGGAGGCGAACGCGGCGGTCGCCGCGTCCTGGGCGGCCGACGCGCTGCCCGAGCCGACGCGCGGTGAAGTCCGCGAGCAGGCCTCGGCATACGCGCGCACGGTCCAGGACGTCGAGTGGCCGCAGATGCGGGACGGCAAGACGGTGGACAGCGAGGGCTGGGCCCAGCTCGACCGGCTCCGCGACACCGTGGCCGGCGCGGAGATCCCCGACGGGGACGACTGGGCCACCGACCGCAAGACCGAGTCCGCGAACCAGCTCTGGGAGGTCTACCAGGCGCGGCAGGAGCGCATCACCGGCGCCGCGCAGAGCGGTCTCGGGGTCGTGCTGTGGTTCGTGCTGATCCTCGGCAGCGTGGTGACGACCCTGCTGCCGAACCTGTTCGGCGGGACGAGACCGATCACGCACATCATCATCGTGTCCACCCTCGCCGGCACGATCACGTTACTGCTGTTCGCGATCTACCAGTTGCAGAACCCCTATGCCGGCGGCACGAAGATCGAACCAGACGCCTTCCACTGGGCACTCGACCGGCTGCGCTGACCAGTGCCACCCGCGCGCCGCGCCTTCCCGCTCGCCGCCTCGACGCTGCTGCTCGGGGCGCTCGCGTTCCTGCCCACCGCGGCGGGTGCGCGGGAACCCACCGGCTGCACCGCGATCGAGGTGCAGGCCCGCAGGCCGACCGACCTCTCCTCGGCGAACCGCGTCGAGCTGCCTTCCGGCGCGGTCACCGCGCTGGGCAAGCTCGACTACCGCGTCAACGCGCTCGGCTACGCCAAGGGACAGGACCTCGCCTACGGTCTCGCGGACTTCGCGAGCCGGTGGCCGACACCGGGTGCGCCGAGGGTGGTCACGATCGCCCGCGACGGCACCGTGCGCGACCGCGGCCCGGTCCGCCGCGGCCCGCGTCCCGGACTCGGCCCGGCACTCGTCAGCGCGACGGCCGGTGCGATCGTCGGAAATCGTTGGTATGTCAAGAGAATCGGCACACTGTACACAGTGGACGTCGATCCGGCGAGCCCGAGCTACCTGAGCGTGGTGCAGGTGCGCGGACTGCGCCCGCTCGGCCTCTCCGCCGCCGTCGACGACTTCGACCTCGATCCGGTCAGCGGGCTGCTCGTCGGCGTCGCCGCCGACGCGCACGCGCCGGGTTCGCTGGTGAGCCTCGACCCGGTGAGCGGCGCGGTGCGGCGCCTGCCGGGACCGAGGCTGCCTGCCAGCTCGGCGTACGGCTCCGTCGTTGCCATGGGCGACGGGACGTTTTCGGTGCTCGCCAACGACGTCCACGGCCGCAGCCGCCGCTACCTGGTGCGGCCGAACGGCACCCCGGAAGAGATCGGGGCAGGCCCTGAACTGTCCAGTTCGGACGGTGCGGGCTGCTTCGCCGCACCGGCACCGCCGACCACCCCTCCCCCGACCACGCCGCCGACCACACCCCCGACGCCACCGCCGACGACGCCACCGCCGACAACCCCTCCTCCACCGACGACACCGCCGCCACCACCGCCACCGCCGACCACGCCGCCCAGTTCGACGACCGCAGCCCCGCCGCCACCGCCGAAGGCGACTCCCCCACCGCCGCCGGTTCCGGTCCCGCCGCCCGCGGTGGAACCGGAACCGGTGGCGCCGCCACCGCCCGCGCCACCGCCGCCACCGCTGCCGACCGCGGAACGGGTCGCCCCGGTCCAACCGGAGAAGCCGTCACCGCGTCCCCCGACGAAGTCGGCGCAGGCGCGCCCGACGCCGAGCAAGGCCGCCGAAGAGGGCCCGACCCGGCTCGACCGCACCAAGGAGAAGCGCCGGTGGGGCGTCGCGGTGCTGCTGCTGACGATCGGCGCGGCCGCCGTGTCCCGCAACGCCGCACGGCACCGGTCGCGCTGACCCGCTCAGCGGCGCAGGTCCGCGGGGAGCTTCGTGACATCGATGCCGAAGTCGCTGTCGTTGCCGGTCAAGGCGCTGGACGCGGTGGGCAGCAACAGCATCGACGTCGACGTGGAGGCCGGCATCCCGGCAGGCGCGGGCCGGGCAGAGCCCCGGTCAGTCCTGCTGACCGGGGCTCTGCTCCGCCAGGAACTGTTCGAACGCCGAGCCGAGCTCGTCGGCGGTCGGCATGTGCTCGACCGACTCGGCCAGCAGGCTCTCCCGGCTCGACGCCTCGGTGAACGCGTCGTACTGGCGCTCGAGCGCCGCGACCACCTCGCTCAGCTCGTCGGACTCGGCGACCTTCTGGTTGATGTCGGCGTCCGCCTGCTCGGCGGCCTCCGACAGGTCCGTGGCGGGCAGGACCAGGCCGGTCGCCTCGCCGAGCGCGTCCAGCATGCTGACCGCGGCGGCGGGGTACACGGCCGCGAGGTAGTGCGGCACGTGCGCGGCGAAGCCCATCGCGTCGTGCCCGGCGTGCCCGAGCCGCAGCTCCAGCAGCGCCGAGACGCTGCCGGGCACCTGCACGCGGTTGAACAGCGGCTGGTGGCCCTTGACCAGCTCGCCCCTGGTGGCGTGCGCGGTGACGCCGAGCGGCCTGGTGTGCGGCACCCCCATCGGGATGCCGTGGAAGCCGACGGTGAGCCGCACGCCCCACCGGTCGATGAGCGTGCGCACCGCGGCCACGAACCGCTCCCAGCGCTGATCCGGCTCCGGGCCGGTGAGCAGCAGGAACGGCGTGCCGTCCTGGTCGTGGAGCAGGTGCACGACCAGCTCGGGCGCCTCGTATTCGGTCCACCGGTTCACCGAAAAGGTCATCGGCGGGCGGCGCGAGCGGTAGTCGATCAGCGCGTCCACGTCGAACCGCGCGATCACCCGGTGGTCAAGTGCGCTCAACAGGTGTTCGGTGACGAGACGGCCCGCGGAGCCCGCGTCGACGAACCCGTCGAGCGAGTGGAGCAGGACGGCCCCCGTCAGGTCGGGGACGTCCGAATCCACCTCGTAGAGATCCTCGGGGTCCAGCACACTGCCTCCAGTTTTCGACTGCCCGTACCTTAGGTCAACGCTCGAACGCACCGGAGGAATTCCGGGGAGTCTCAGACCTTTTCCCCATAGGTCAGCGCGGACAGCGCGTGCACGAGCGGCGCCAGCTCGGGCAGCTCGACGGCCTTGTCGAGCGCTTGCCCCAGAGCGGCGTCGTGGGTCGGCCGCGCGGCGGCGAGCAGTTCGTGCCCGGCGGGGGTCACCTCGGTGTAGACGCCGCGGCGGTCGGTCGGGCACAGGTAGCGCTGCAGGAGCCCGCGTTCTTCGAGCCGCGTGACCAGGCGCGTCGTCGCGGACTGGCTCAGCACCACGGCCGTGGAAAGCTGGTTCATCCGCAGGTGGAAGCCGTCCTGGCGGGACAGCACGTCCAGCACGCTGTACTCGCTCACGGACAGCTCGTGCGCACGGCGGAGTTCGCGTTCGAGCCGGTCTTCGATCCGGGCGTGCAGGGCGGCGAGCGTGCGCCAGCCCTGCGCGCGCGCCTCCACGGCGTCATCGGCCAGTGACACGGCTCACCCTCTTCCACCCGAATAGCAGGCGCATGAAACTATTGAAAGCGCCGGTAATTGACAGCGCTGCGTACAGCGTACTCCGGCTCAGGCCAGCGAGGAACGCACCAGGTCCGCCGCGGACTCCGGGGTCGACGCGTGCGGCGTCAGCCGGACGTGCTCGTGGCGCGCGGTCGCCGTGATCCCGGCGGCGGCGAGCCGCGCGCCCACCTCCTTGGCAGGCACACCGGGGACCGTGAAGGCGAGGATCCCGCCCCTGCGCCCGGTCGCCGACACGATTTCCGCGCCGGCGGCCGAAAGCGCCTCTTCCAGCGCGCGCACCCGCTGCTCGATCAGCGCGCCGATCACCGCCGTCCCGGTGTCCTCCACGAGTTCGAGCGCCGCGGCGAAGGCACCGGAGGTCACCGGGCTCAGATTGCTGATCGACCACGCCTGCGCGCCGTCGGCCACCGGATGGATCTCACCGTCGAACACACCGGCGTCCCGTACTCCGGTCCACCCCGACAGCACCGGCCGCAGGCGGTCGAGCGCGCGGTCCGACAGCACCGCGAACCCGGTGCCCCATCCGGCGCGCAGCCACTTCTGCCCGCCGACCACCAGCACGTCGGCCGCTTCCCACGGCTCGTCGACGACGCCGAAGCCCTGGATGCCGTCGACCACCAGCAGCTTCTCGCCCACCGCGTCCCGCACCGCGGCGAGATCGGCGCGGTACCCGGTGCGGAAGTCCACCGCGCTCAGCGACACCGCGGTCGTCTCCGCGGTCAGCGCCGCGCGCACCTTGTCCGCGGTCACCTGCCCGGCGCCGAGCGAGCGCACGCGCAGCAGCCCCGCCTCCTCGGCGCGCACCCACGGGTAGACGTTGGCGGGGAACTCGGCCGGGGCGACCAGCACCTCACCGCCCGGCGTGTTGAACGCGGCCTGGAACAACCCGAGACTGGTGTTCGGGAGCAGCACGACGTGCTCGGGCCCGGTGCCGCACAGCCGCGCGACGACCTCCTTCGCCCGCTGCTCCTGCCGCATCAGTTCGTCCACAGTGGACGGACCGGCGACCGCGGTGCGCGCGAGGAGGTCCGCGGTGGTGTCGAGCACCGCGCGCGAGGGCGGCCCGAACCGGCCGAAGTCGAGATATCCCGCTGGCTCGGTGAACTGGGCGAGGTACGCCTCAGGGGGCACCGTTGAACGCCGCCTTCCGCAACGCGCCCTGCTGCAGCCCCCACGCGGTGAGGATCCGGTCGTAGGTGCCGTCGTCGATCAGTGCCTGCAGCGCGCCGCGCACCGCGTCGGCGAGCTGCCGGTTCGACTTCGCGAACCCGATGCCGTACGGCCCGCCGTTGAGCGGCTGGCCCGGCACCACGTCGAAGGCCGCGCCGTCGGCCACCGTCCGCGCCGCGAAGCTCGCGCTCGGCAGGTCGTTGAGCACCGCGGAGACCCGGCCCGTCTTCAGCTCGTCCTCGCTGCGCGCGTCGCTGTCGGTCGCCTCGATCGTCACCGCGGGTTTCCCCGCCCGCGCGCACTCCGTGCTCTGCTCGGCGGCGAAGCGCTGGTTGCTGGTGCCCTGCACGGCCGCGACCGCCTTGCCGCACAACGCGTCCGGCTCGGTGATCTGCTCCGGGTTCGCCTTGCGGACCATGATGGTGATGCCCGAGGTGAAGTAGTCGACGAAGTCGATCCTGGCCTCGCGCTCCTTGGTGTCGTTCATGGCGGCCATGGTGAGGTCGACCCGGCCCGATTCGAGGCTCGGGATGAGCGAGGAGAAGTCCGCGTCCTGGTGCTCGACCCGGACGCCGAGCTTGGCCGCGATCGCCTTCGCGATGTCGACCTCGTAGCCGATCGGGGTCCGCCCGTCGGCGGCGTAGAAGTTGTTCGGCGGCGACTGCAGGTTCGTCGCGAGGCGGAGCGAGCCGGATCCGGCCACCTGCGGCGGCAGCGCCGCGGCGAGGGCGGGATCCTTCACGACGGCGGAAACGATCGAATTCGTGTCGGGGATCGGGCTCGGCCTCGGTGCCGCGGTGTCCTCCGCGCCGCCGCAGCCGATCAGGCCCAGTGCCGCAACCACGACCACGAGCACGAGCACGCCGACACGGCGGACGAACGCCACCGGCGGGATCGCCACGGATGTACCTCCACGGCCAGCTACGGCCCTCGGCTGTGCGCGGAGACCGTACAACCGGCCGGTGGAGGCGTCAACGGGCGGGGTGGCCGCGGGGTCGCGGCCTCCACAAAGGACTCTTCGCGGTCAGCGGCCCTCGCCGGGCGCGGAATAGGGCGCGCCGTGCTCCAGCGACGGGCTCACGCTCGGCCTGGTGGGGTCGGCGGTGCCGGGGCTCACCGGGTTCACGGTGCTGTTCCGCCCGTCACCGGTCACGCCCTGCTTGCGCGCGACCAGGTTCTCGCCGACCTGCTCGTCCCGGATCCTGGACAGCACGGCCAGTGTGATGCCGTGCGCCGCCGCGAGCACGAGCAGCAGGAGCCCGAGCTTGCCGACCACCGACGGGATGCTGCTTTCGTCACCGCCAAAGCTGATCAGGGACAGCAGCGCGAGGATGCCCAGCACGGCGAGGTGGAACATGACCGCGACCAGCCTGGCCATCGAGGCGCCCGCTTCGGGAGCGCCGTAGGAGTTTTCCAGGTAGCGGCGCCCGCTGTGGTAGATGATCTGCCCGTCGACCGCCACCAGCACGATGCCGATCAGCAGGAACGTGATGTACGCGTTCGTGTTCACCGGTGACCTCCTCGCTCACGTCTCCCCGGAGGGATACCCACTGAGACGGACCGGAAACGCTGAGTCGCCGAACACGTCGCGAGCACCACCCCTTCGTGCGCTAGGTTCCGGTGCGTGACCGAACACCTGAGCATCCCGACCGCGGCGGGCAGCTTCGACGCGATCGCCGCAGGTCCCGAGGACGGCAGCCCGGTGCTGCTGCTCCACGGCTTCCCCGAGGCCGCGATCTCCTGGGAGCACCAGGTCGGCTCGCTCGGCGCGCAGGGCTTCCGCGCGGTGGCACCGGACCAGCGCGGCTACTCCCCCGGCGTCCGGCCGGAGAACCCGGCCGAATACGGCATCGGCGAGCTGGTCGGCGACGTCGTCGCGATCGCCGACGAGCTGGGCTGGCACCGGTTCCACCTGGTCGGCCACGACTGGGGCGGCGCGGTCGCCTGGTGGACCGCCGACGAGCACCCCGATCGCCTGCGCACGCTGACCGCCGTGTCCACGCCGCATCCCGGCGCGTTCGCCGAAGCGTTGCGCGAGGACGAGGACCAGCAGCTGCGGTCGGGGTACCTGACCGAGTGGCGGCAGACCCGCGTCACCGAACAGCGCATGCTCGCCGAGGGCGGGGAAGCGATCCGGCGCATGTTCGAGTGGAAGGTGTCACCGAGCAAGATCGACGAGTACCTCCGGCGGCTGTCCGAACCGGGCGCGCTCACCGCGGCGCTGAACTGGTACCGCGCGGGCAGGCCGTCGGGGAAGATCGGCAAGACGACCGTGCCGACGCTGTACGTGTGGAGCACCGAAGACGTGGCGTTCGGTTCGACGGCCGCGCTGAACACCGGGAAGTGGGTGGACGCGGCCTATCGGTTCGAGATGTTCGAGGACGTCTCGCACTGGGTTCCCGAAGAAGCCTCCGAAGCGCTGACCAGCCTGCTCGCCGAGCACTTCACCGCCACGCGATCACGCTGACCTGGCGAGCGCGGCCGCGCCGACCGCCACCGCGAGCGCGCCGAGCCGTGCGGTCTCGATCGAAAGCCCGCGGTTCGACGCGAGCACGGACGAGTCCACGACCGCGCGGCACGGCGCCTCGATGAGGTCCCACGCGGCGGCCACCCCGCCCCCGATGACCACGCTCCGGCAGTCCAGCAGCGTCGCCGCCGTCGCGATCGCCTGCCCGAGCGCGGCACCCGCGTCCGCGTAGACCTCGCGAGCCGTCGGATGGCCGTGCCTGGCCAGTTCCGCGATCTCGGCGGGCCCGAGCGCGCGCCCGTCGCGCGCGGCGAACCGGCGGGCGATCGACGGCCCCGCGGCCACCGATTCGAGATGCCCGCGTGCCCCGCACGTGCACAGCTCGGCGCCGAACCCCGGCGTGTGCCCGATTTCGCCCGCACCGCCGTGCGCGCCGTGCAGCAGTGCCCCGCCGGACAGCAGCGCGCCGCCGATCCCGGTGCCGACGGTGATCCCGATGACGTGCTCCGCACCGAGCGCCGCGCCCGCGCTGACCTCGCCGCGCAGGAACGCGTTCACGTCGTTCTCCACCACCACGCGGCGGCCGAGCGCGTTTTCGAGCAGCTTCGCGGGCGACTTCCCTTGCCACTGCGGGAAAGTCCCGCTCGCGGCCGTCACGATTCCCGAGCTGGGGTCGATCACGCCCGCCGCGCCGACACCGACGCCGAGCACCCCGGGGAACTCGGCGAGCAGCTCGCCGATCAGGTCGAGCGCTGTCCCGATCATCCGGTCGGCACCGGAACTGGCGCCGGAGGACACCCGGCGCGCGGTCAGCACGCGGAGTTCGTCGTCGACGACCACCGCCTGCGCCTTCGTCCCGCCGATGTCGACACCGAGCCAGCTCACCTGCTCTCCCGCCGGGCCCGCTGCTCCACCGGGTCCGGCACCGGCGCGGAGGCCAGCAGGCGCCGCGTGTAGTCCTCCTTCGGCGTGCGCAGCACCTCGTCCCTGGTGCCCTGTTCGACGACCTTTCCCTTCCGCATCACCACGACACGGTCCGCGAGCTGATCGATCACCGCGAGGTCGTGGCTGATGAACAGGCACGCGAACCCCAGCTCGCGCTGGAGCTGCCCGAGCAGGTCGAGCACCGCCGCCTGCACGGAAACGTCGAGCGCGCTCGTCGGCTCGTCGGCGACCAGCAGCGCCGGGTCCATCGCCAGCGCCCGCGCGAGGCTCACCCGTTGCCGCTGCCCGCCGGAAAGCTCGTGCGGGTACCGGTCGCGGTGGGCCTTCTCCAGCCGGACGCTGTCGAGCAGCTCGGCCACCCTGGCCTCCCGTGCCGCTCTGCTCCCGCTCTTCCCCAGCACCAACGGTTCCGCGACGCATTCGCCGACCGTCATCCTCGGGTCCAAAGAGGACGCGGGGTCCTGGAACACCATGCCGATCCGCTTGCGCACCTCGCGCAGCCTCCTCGGCGGCAGGCCGGCGACGTCCGTGCCGAACACTTCGATCCGGCCGGAGGACGGTTTCTGCAGGCGCACCGCGCAGCGGCCCACGGTCGTCTTCCCCGAACCGGACTCCCCCACCAGCCCGAGCACCTCGCGCGGCGCGATCTCGAACGAGACCTCGTCGACCGCGCGGAACTTCCCGGCACCGCGCCGCCCGGCGAAGTCCACCACGAGATCGCGCACCACCAGCGCGGGCGGCTCGTCCGCCCGTTTCGCCTCGACGACCCGCGCGGGCGCGCGACCGAGATGCGGCACCGCGGCGAGCAGGCGGCGGGTGTAGTCGTGCGACGGCTCGGCGAAGACCCGGCGCACGTCGCCCTCTTCGACGATCTCGCCCCGGTAGAGCACGACCACCCGGTCGGCGAGATCGGCGACCACGCCCATGCTGTGCGTGATGAGCACGATCGCGGTGCCCAGCTCGTCGCGCATCCGCCGCAGCAGGTCCAGGATCTCGGCCTGCACCGTCACGTCGAGCGCGGTCGTCGGCTCGTCGGCGATCAGCACCTTCGGCTCGCACGACAGCGCCATCGCGATCATCACGCGCTGGCGCAGCCCGCCGGAAAGCTCGTGCGGGTACTGGTCGAGCCTTCGCCCCGGCTCGTCGATCCCCACCAGCGCGAGCAGTTCCTCCGCGCGCGCCCTCGCGTCCGCTGTGGACAGCTCCCGGTGCAGCAGCAGTGCTTCGGCGACCTGCCAGCCGATCGTCCGGAGCGGGTTGAGCGCGGTCATCGGCTCCTGGAACACCATCGCGATGTCGTCGCCGCGACGCGCCCGCAAGTCCTTTTCGGACAGTTTCAGCAGGTCGTCCCCCGCCAGCACCACGCTGCCGTCCACAGTGGCCGTCGACGGCAGCAGGCCCAGCGCCGACAGCGAAGTGGCGCTCTTGCCGGAACCGGACTCCCCGACCACGGCGACCACCTCGCCGGGGCGCACCCCGAAGCTGATCCCCTTGACCGCTTCGGTGACGCCCTGCGCCGTGGCGAACCCGATCTCCAGCCCCGTGAACTCCAGCACCCGCTCGCCCATCACCGCTCCTTCAAGCGCACGTCGAAGGCGTCACGGAGGCCGTCGCCGACGAAGTTGAACGCGCACACCGTCGCGATGATCAGGATCCCCGGTGGGAAGACCAGCCACCAGTAGCCGTCGTAGGTGTAGGAAAGGCCCTGGCTCAGCATGCCGCCCCAGTCCGCGGCAGGCGGCGGCACCCCGAGCCCGAGGAAGCTGACGTAGGCCACCAGCAGCACCGCGTCCGCGACCTGGAACGTGGCGTTGACGATCACGGTGCCGATCGCGTTGGGCACGATGTGCTTGCCGATCGCGCGCAGTCCCGTGCCACCCGAGAGCCGCATGGCCTCCACATAGGACCGCGACCGCAGCGCGAGCGACTCCGCGCGCATCAGCCTCGCGGGCACGAGCCAGGAAACGCACCCGATGACGACGATCAGCATGCCGGTGCTCGGTGTCACCATGGTGCCCGCGACGAGCAGCAGGAACAGCGCGGGGATCGCGATCCCCGCGTCCACGATCCGCATCAGCACGGCGTCGACCCAGCCGCCGGCGTACCCGGCGACCGCGCCCCACAGCGTGCCGATCACGGTGGCCAGCAACCCGGCGGCGAGCCCGATCGTCAACGAGGTCTGCCCGCCCGACATCAGCCTGCCGAGCAGGTCGAACCCGACGTCGTCCGTCCCGAGTGGATGGCCTGGCGAACCGGGTGGCAGGTGCGCGTCCGCGAGCGCGGTGTGCACCTGGTCGGTCCGGTGGAGCAGCGGGCCGAGGAAGCAGAACGCCACCAGCACGACGAGCATGCCGAGCCCGGTCTTCGCGAGCCGGTTGCGCAGGAACAGCCGCAGCCTGCGACGGCCGGGGCCCTCCGCGCGCGCCGTGTCCTGTTCGGACAGTGCGTCCGGTTCGGGCAGTGCCTCCTCCTTCATACCCGTGCCTTCCTCGTCCTCGGGTCGATCAGCGCCTGCACGACGTCGGCGAGCAGCGAGCCGGCCACCGTGGCGATCGCGATCACCAGCACCACGCCGAGCAGGATGGGGTAGTCCCGCGTCTGCGCGGCGTTCCAGAACAGCAGGCCCATCCCCGGGTAGTTGAACATCGACTCGATCACGATCGCGCCGGCGAAGACCCTCGGGATGTAGTAGCCGAGCATCGCGACCACCGAAGTCAGCGAGTTCCGCAGCACGTGCTGGCGCAGCACCTGGCGTTCCGACGCGCCTTTCGCCCGCGCGGTGCGCACGTAGTCCTCGCTCAGGTTGTCCAGTACCGACGACCGCATGTACCTGCTGAACACCGCGACCGTGGCGGCCGCGCCGGTGGCCACCGGGAGCACCAGCGCACCCGGCTCGGCGAAGATCCCGGCGAGCGTGTCCGACTGCGGCGCCTGCGCGGGGAACAGCGGGATCGTCTGGGAGAACACGATGATCAGCACGAACGCCAGGAAGAACGCCGGGGTCGAGTAGAGCACGAAGGTGACGCCGGTGGTGACGTAGTCGGCGACCCTGCCGCGCCGCGGCGCCTGCCACATCCCGAGCGGCACCGCGATCGCCAGTGCCACCAGCACGTACAGCACCGTCAGCACGAGCGTCTTCGGCAGCCGCTGCGCGATCAGGTCGCCGACGGACTGGTTGAGCGTGAACGAGTCGCCGAGGTCACCCTGCAGCAGCCGGAGCAGGAACCGGCCGTACTGCTCCGGCAGCGACCGGTCGAATCCCTGCGCCTGGTTGAACGCGGCGATCTGCTCGGGGGTCGCGTACAGTCCCAGCGCACCGCGCGCGGGCCCGCCGGGGATCTGGTGGAGCAGGAAGAACACGATCAGGGTGACCACGAAGATCACCACGACCGCCTGCCCCACCCGCGAAAGCAGGTACTTGAGCACGTTTCGCCCCTACTTGGTGAGGTACCAGCGCTGGACCTGCATGCCCGCGAGGGGGTCCTGCGTGACGCCCTGCAGCTTCTTGTTCAGCACCGAGATCTGGTAGACGGGGTTCGGCAGCCAGATCACCGGGAGCTGCTGCGTGACGTACTCGCCGTACTTGCGCATGGCGTCCGGGTCCTGCGACTTCAGCGCCGCCGTGATCAGCTCGTCGGTCCTGGGATCGGTGTAGTTGCCGAGGTTCGACGACGCGCCGCTCGCGAAGATGCGGTCACCGCTGGGATAGGCGGGGAAGTACCAGCTCCCCTGGGTGCCGAAGAACGAAAGCTGCCACGAGCACTCGTTCTGCTCCGGCGTGCACGGCACGCTGTTGCCGAGCACGGTGTTCAGCGGCTGCGGCTTGACCTCGAGCGAAATGCCCACTTTGGACAGTGCGGACTTCAGCTCCAGCATCATGTTGTCGGTTTCCTTGGAACCGCTCTCGGTCAGCAGCGTCAGCTTGAGCTGCGTGCCCGCGGCCACCCCGGCACCGCACTGGTTCTCCGCGGTGCCGGGCGAGGCGCACGCGAGGGTACCGTCCGGACCTGGCTGCCAGCCGTGCGAAGCCAGCAGGCGCTTGGAGTTCTCGATGTCGAACGGGTACGGCGCGTTGCGCTGCGCCTCGGAAAGGAACTCCGACTTGTCGTCCTGCGGCACCGGCCCGTGACCCGGCGTGGCCATGTCGCGCCAGATGTTCTTGGCGATCGACTTCTGGTCGACCGCGCCCTGGATCGCCTGCCGCAGGTAGAGCTGCTTGAACGCCGGACCGGCCTGCGGGTTGTTGAAGTTGTACGGGATGTAGGTGACCGCCCAGCCGCGCCACGGGTCCACCTTGAAGTTCCGCGCTTCGAGCGCGCCGCGCTGGCCGAGGTTCGCCGAGGTCATGTACCCGTAGTCGAGGCCACCGGACTGCAGCACGTTGAACTCGGCGTCGGCGCTGGTGAACGGCTTGAACACGACCGTGTCGAGATGCGCCGGATCCTGGCCGGTGTACTTCGGGTTCTTCTGCAGCGTGACCTGGCCGCCGGTGGTGAACTCCTTGAGCGCGAACGGCCCGTCGGTGACCTTCCACAACGGATCGGTGTTGTAGTTCGCGATCTGCTTCGCCTGGCCGGTCAGGTAGTCGAAGACCTTGCGCGCGCCGTCCTCGGTGCGGTCGAAGTCGCCGACCTGGCCGTCCGCGCTCTGCTTGTCCCACGCCGCCTGCGGCAGCGGGACGACGTAGGTGAGCTGGTTCGCGGTGTACCACTCAGGGTTGTAGGCCTGGTCGAAGGTCAGCGTGAACGTCTTGTCGTCCACCGCCTTGAACTCGGTGACGCTGTCCGGGATGCGCCCCTTCGAGTAGCCGCCCCACTTGGTCCTGTTGGCGCGCACCAGGTTGAACCAGAACTCGACGTCGCGGCTGGTCACCTTCGCACCCGTGGACCAGGTGAGGTCCTTGAGCGTGATGGTGGCCGACTTGCCGTCCGGCGCGTACTTCGGCGGGTTCGCGGCGCCCGCCTTCGGGTCCAGCGCGACCGAACCGGAGGAACCGTTGAAGTCGACCAGCGGCACGAACATCTCGTGCTGGATCGACGAGTTGTAGGTGGCGAGGTAGCCGGGAAGCCCCACCGGGAGTATCCAGTTCGGGGTCGCGTTCGGCGGGAGCGCGAAGCTCACCGAGCCGCCTTCCGATGGCGTGCCGCCGCCGGACCCGGAGGACGCGCCGGTGCACGCGGAGAGCGCGACGAGTGCCGCCGAGCCCGCCGCGAGCGCGGCCAGGGTTCGGCGCCGGGGAGAACGGCCTTGAGGCATCGGGAACATCGCATCTCCAGTGGGGAAGGTCAGGAGGGATCGCCGGTGAACGCAGACCTTAAGCCCGGAATCGAATCAAAACAAGAGACTCTTCGAATTAAGTTGCCTCCCTGACGGCCTGCCGTTTTGTCCCAGAAACCGTTAGCATCACTGGTCAAGTGATACTCCGCAGGCCGGGGACAGCAAAAGGAACTTGATTCGATGTTCGAACAAAGTAGACGAGAATGACCGTCGAAGAACCGGGGTCGGCCGCGCACATCCTGCGGCTGGTTTCCACCGGCGAAGCGATGTCGCGTTCGGATCTGGCCAGGGTGCTCGGCGTCGCGAGGTCCACCGCCTCGTTGCGGGTGCAGGAGCTGATCGACGCCGGGCTGGTGTCCGAAACCGGCGAAGGCCCCTCCCGCGGCGGACGCAGGCCCCGTCTCCTGCGGCCCCGGACCGACGGCGGGTTCGCGCTCGCCGCCGATCTCGGCACCCGGCACGTGCGCGTCGGCGCGATGACCCCGGCGCGGGAACTCGTGCACACCGCCGCCTACGAACTGGACATCGCCGCCGGACCGGACGCCGTGCTCACCGAGCTGCGGTCGATCGCCGCGGACTTCACCTCGCACGAAGGACTCGCCGGGAGACGGCTCATCGGCGTCGGGGTCGGCCTGCCGGGCCCGGTCGACGCGGGGCGGGTTTCCGGACCGTCGCGCATGCCCGGCTGGCACGGCTACTCCGTCGAGGCCCGGCTCGCGGAGGCGTTCGGTGTCCCCGTAACGGTGGACAACGACGCGAACATCGTGGCGCTCGGCGAATACCACGCGCGAGGCCGCGAACACGAAACGCTGCTCGTCGTCAAGGCCGGCACCGGGATCGGCTCCGGGCTCGTCTCCTCGGGGGTCGTGCACCGCGGCGCGCACGGTGTCGCGGGCGACGTCAGCCACGTCCGGGTCTCGGCCGCGGGCGAGCTGCCGTGCAGCTGCGGCAACACCGGCTGCCTCGAGACGGTGGCGAGCGGCGCCGCGCTGCTCGACACCCTGCGGGACAAGGGAATGGACGTCGAAAGCACCAAGCGGATCGCGGAGCTCGCAGCCGATGCCGACCCGTCGGTGACCTCACTGGTCCGCTTCGCCGGCCGCGGGCTCGGCGAGGTTCTGTCCACTGTGGTCAACTTCGTCAACCCGCACGCGGTGCTGCTGTACGGGCGGCTCGCCACGATCGAGCCGTACGTCGCCGCGGTGCGCGGCGCGCTGTACGAGCGCTGCCTTCCCATCGTGACGCAGGATCTCGAAATCGGCGTCGCCGCGGCAGGGGTCGACGCCGGCGTGCTCGGCGCCGGGCTCCTCGCGTTGCGGCACGCCCTTGCCACCACTGATCGAAAGGACCGCCCGTGACGTCGAAACCGCGCATCGGGATCGCCGGGATCGCCATCGAAAGCAGCACGTTCTCCCCGCACCGGACCGGGTTGGACGCGTTCAGGGTGACCAGGGGCGCGGACCTCCTGGCCCGGTACGCCTGGCTGTCCGGCGAGCTGGGCGAGCGCGCCGAATGGGCGCCGCTGCTGCACGCCGTCTCCCTTCCCGGCGGCGCGGTGGAATCCGGGGTCTACGCGGAGCTGAAGGGCGAGATCCTGACGCGGCTGGCCTCGGCGGGACCGCTCGACGGGATCCTGCTCGACATCCACGGCGCGATGAGCGTGGTCGGCATGACCGACGCCGAAGCCGATCTCGCCACCGCCGTCCGCGCCGCCGCCGGGCCCGAGGCGCTGATCTCGACGTCGATGGACCTGCACGGCAACGTCTCGCGCGGCTTCGCCACCGCGGTGGACCTGCTCACCTGCTATCGCACCGCGCCGCACGTCGACACCTGGGAGACCAGGGAACGCGCCGCGCGCAACCTCGTCGACCGGCTCGCCTCCGGCGGCAGGCCGCACAAGGCGTGGGTGCCGGTGCCGGTGCTGCTGCCCGGCGAGAAGACCAGCACCCGGCTGGAACCGGCAAGCGGTCTGTACGCCCGCATCCCCCAAATCGAGGCGCGGGAAGGAATCCTGGACGCGGCGGTCTGGGTCGGTTACGCGTGGGCAGACGAACCCCGCTGCCAGGCCGCGGTGGTGGTCACCGGCGACGACGCCGCACTCGCCGTGGAAAGCGCGCGCTCGCTGGCCACCGAGTACTGGCGCGCCCGCCACGAGTTCCCGTTCGTCGCCCCTACCGGCAGCTTCGCCTTCTGCGTCGGGCAGGGACTCGCCAGCGACCGCCGCCCGTTCCTGATCAGCGACTCCGGCGACAACCCCACCGCGGGCGGCGCCGGAGACGTATCCTGGTCACTCGGCGAACTCCTGGACGACCCCGCGTTCTCCTCCGGTTCCACGGCCATCCACGCCAGCATCGTCGACCCCGCGGCCGTCTCTGCCGCCTCCACGGCGGGACCCGGCGCCACGATCTCCTTGGCTGTCGGCGGGAAAATCGACCCCGGCCCTCGCGGACCAGTCGCGATGACCGGCGTCGTGGAGTCCCTGCACGACGACCCCGTCGGCGGCCGGATCGCGGTTGTCCGGTGCGGCGGCGTGTATTCGATCCTGACGTCCCGGCGTAAGCCTTACCACCTCGTCCGCGACTTCACCGATCTCGGGCTTGACCCATCGACCGTGGATCTTGTCGTGGTGAAGATCGGATACCTGGAGCCCGAGTTGTACGAGCTGGCGTCCGATTGGTTGCTGGCGTTGACTCCGGGTGGGGTGGATCAGGATCTGCTTCGGTTGGGGCACAAGGGGATTTCACGGCCGATGTTCCCGTTTGATCCGGAGATGGATGATCCAGATCTTGAGCCTGTCCTGTTGTGACCTGTTCGGCGGTGACCTGTTTCGTTGGCGGTCTGGTCGTCGTGTTTGGCGGCGGTTTAAAGATGGCTTTGGACTGGAGTAGGTGGACGGCTTGCTTAGCCTGGCCGCCGGTTGCGTTTTTTCTTTTATCGCAACGGTTTCTATTTAGTCTACTTTGTACTTTGTTTTAAGATTCGCCCGGATGGGGCATCGAACACTTGGGCGACTGCAGGGTAGAATGGTGGGGTGTCCGAGACTTCTTCCCTTGTACCGCAGCGGGAGCTGTGGCAACTCACCGCGCGTGAGAAAGCCGCCGCGCTGCGGGAAGAGTTGATGTCCTTGTGGCAGCAGGAATCCCGGGTCTACCGGATCATCGCCGACCTCGACAACGGCGGCTCCCGCGAACTGGGGTATGCGTCCACGACGGCGTTGGTGGCCGAGATCGCGCGGACCTCGTCGGCGGCGGTGCGGAAGATGGTCGCGCGGGCGATCGCACTCAACCCCAGCCACGGTGTCGGTGGCGCGGAGATTCCCGCCGCCGCACCGCTGACCGGGCAGGCGGCGGCTGAGGGTGCGATCTCGGCGCAACACGCGGACGCGATCCTGGCAGCGCTGCGGTCCATCCCGGCCACCGTGTCGGCGCAGGAGCGGGAGAGGACCGAGAAGACTTTGGTCGACCTCGCCCGCAACGCCGGTATGCCGGAGCTTGCCCAAGGATGCCAACGACTCCGCGACACCCTCGACCCCGACGGCGCCGAACCCCGCGACACCCCTGAACCGGCACGGTCGATGCGGTGGCACACCCGCAAAGACGGCTCCGTCAAGTTCGACGGCTACCTCGACCCGATCTCCGGGGCGAAGACCCTGGCACTGCTGGAACCGCTCGCGGCGGCTCGTAAGGACGATCCGAGTGACAATCCGCTGGTGCGCGGGCAGGCCGAGCGCAACGGGGACGCGTTCATGGAAATGGTCACCCTCGCCGCCAGCCACCCCGACTCCCCCAACCGCAGCGGCACCCGCGCGGACCTCATCGTCACCATCACCCTGAACGACCTGAAAAAGGAACTGGGCAAGGCGTGCCTGGACATGGTCACCGACATCACCGCCAGCGAAGCCCGCATCCTCGCCTGCGACTGCAAAATCATCCCCGCCATCCTCGACGGTGAGGGACAGCCCCTGGAAATGGGACGAGCCAAACGCCTGGTCACCGAAGCGATCCGGTACATGCTCGCCATCCGCGACTGCGGATGCGCCTTCCCCGGATGTACCCGCAAACCGAGACACTGCGAAGCGCACCACGTGCTGCCGTGGCACGCGGGCGGCAAGACCGACCTGGGCAACCTCGTACTGCTATGCGGCTACCACCACCGCCTGCTGCACAACAGCGACTGGACACTCCGCATGGTCAACGGCATGCCCGAATTCACCCCACCAGCATTCCTCGACCCCTGGCGAAAACCCAGAACCAACACCATCCACACCGCCCAACCCCGCGCCGCCTAAACGGAACCCCGCCACACCAGCGGGGACCCGGCAGCATCAGCGGACGGTCTTCCCGACAGGGGCCAGCACCACCCGCCCCCGCGGGAAGACTTACTCGCCCGTCCCGCCACCACCGTGCGCGGCACGGCGAGCAACCCATTACGTCCACAATGGACCAGCAGCTTCCTGCCACCACACTTCCCGCCTCGCCCTCGACTCCCCAGCACCGGAGGGCTACGGGACGCTGCCCGCCTACCGATGCCGTCCGGGTACGGCAGCCACGGCGACCACCAAGTTCGGTCCGTGGGGAACCCTCACCGCGTCCACCAAACACGCGAACCAAGGCAAGCCCGCCGAAACACGCGAGCGACACCCTGTCTACCTGGCACGACACCGCGACAACCTCGCTGACGACTATTGACCGGTCAAAAGTTGTATTGCTAGGGTCATTCGGTGTCAGCACCTCTCTACCTGCGGATCCGTGCCCAATTCGAAGAGCGGATCCGCTCCGGAGACCTGCCGCCCGGTGCCCGGTTACCCACCGAGGCCGAGCTGCGGGAGCAGCACGGGGTCAGCCGCGCCACCGCGCAGCGGGTCCTGCACGAGCTGGCGCAGGCCGGGCTCGTGGTGCGCCATCGGCGCCGGGGCACCTTCGTCGCCGAGGGGGTCCGCCAGGAGAACCTGCTGCGGTTGATCAACCCGCGGTTGCGCGGTCCGGAGATCCCGGGGCGGCACGCGGTGCATTCCGCCGCCGTGGTGCCCGCGGCGGAGTCCGAAGTGGACCTTCCGGGCATCGACGGTGGCACTCCGGTTACGCAGCTCGTCCGGCTGAAGTTCGACGCCGACGAGAATCCGCTCGCACTCGAGATCACCGCGGTCCCGTTCGCGCTGGCGCCCCATCTGCTCGACGAGGATCTCGCCGAGCTGACCATGATGGTCTACTTCGGACGGACCGGGGTGCCGATCGCGCGGTCCCGGATGTACCTCGACGCGATACTGCTGGAACCGCACCAGGCCGAACTGCTCGGGATGGACACCACCACCCCGCTCGTCCGGCAGCGGCGTTACACCTGGCTCACGAACGGCGAGCTGGCCGAATCGGGCGCGTACCTCATGCGGCCCGGCGCGATGGAGTTCTTCGTCGAGCATTCGGTGCTCGCGGAAGGGGATCCGTGATGACGCAACCGAGGATCGGTGTGGTCGGCACCGGCGTGATCGGCGCGATGACCGCGTGGCGCCTCGCCGCGCGCGGACTGCACGTGGTGGCGTTCGACCGGTACGCAGGCGGGCACGACCGCGGCGCCTCGGCGGGCGAGTCGCGGATCTTCCGCACGATCTACAAGGAGGGCGGCGAGTACGTCCCGCTCCTGCGACGGGCCGGTGAACTGTGGCGCGAGCTGGAGAAGACGACGGGCCGCGACCTCCTCACCCTGTGCGGCGGACTGACCATCGGCGCGCCGGACCATCCCGATCTCGTCGCCGTCCGCGCCTGCGCCGAGGACCACGATCTGCCGCACGAGGTGCTGGACGCCGCCGGGGCCGCCGAGCGGTTTCCGCAGCACCGCCTCGATCCCGGGGAAATCGCCGTACTGGACCCGAACGCGGGTGTGCTCCGGCCGGAGCCATCGGTGCAGGCCGCGCTCGCCGAGGCCGAGCGGCTCGGCGCCGAGATCAGGCCCTACTCCCCCGTCACCGGTGTCCGCAGGACCGCCGCCGGCTGGCTGATCACCACGGGCGGCGCGACCGTCGAGGTCGACCACCTGGTGCTCACGCCAGGCCCGTGGGCGCGCCACACCCCGCTGCTGCACGGGATCGCCGTCGAACCCCGCCTGATCACCGCGTGCTGGTTCGCCGCTCGCGACGTGGCCGCGCACCGGCCCGAGCGGCTGCCGATCGCCGTGCGCAGGCACCCCGAAGCCGGGTTCTCCTGCTTCCCCGTGCTCGACGGCGTCGGGGTCAAGATCGTCCCGCACCACCTCGGCTGGCCCGCCATCGACACCCCGGAAAGCCTGCCGCGCAACGCTTCCGTCGAGTTCCTCAAGGCGGCCTCAGCGGCCGCGGCCAGGCTGCTGCCGGGCGTGCGGCCCGATCCGGTCCGCGTCACCACGTTCACCGAGGGGTTCACCCCCGACGACCACGCGATCGTCGGCGCGGTGCCCGGCAGTCCCGGCGCGACCGTCCTCACCGGATTTTCCGGGCACGGGTTCAAGCTCGCCCCGGTCTTCGGCGAGATCGCCGCCGATCTCGCCGAACACGGCACCACCCGATACGACCTGACGCGGTTCGCCCCGTCGAGATTCACCTAGGGAGAAACCGGACGACACAGCACACCGCGCGCACACCGAGTGCGTGCGGCGGCCCTTTCCACCCTCTGGAGGGTTCACCATGCACCAGGGAACGACCGGTCAGATCGTCGCGATCGTGCTGATCAGCATCGTGATCGTGGGCATCGGCGCGCTGCTGTCGATGTACTTCGGCCGCCGCGCGAAGAGCTCGGCGGACTGGCTCGCGGCACCGGAGTCGCTGCCGCTGGGGGTCGTGGTGATCACCCAGTTCGCGACCGCCGTCGGCGGCGGTGTGCTGATCGCGCACGTCGGCATCGCCTACTCGTCCGGCTGGTCGGTGTTCGCCTACGAGGGCAGTGTCCTGTTGGGATTCCTCGGGCTCGCGCTGATCGCGAAGTGGTTGCGGGAGCAGAGCTTCACCACGGTCCCGGACATCCTCACCAAGCTGTTCGGTCGCAACAGGACGGTCACGGTGGTGGCCGGGTTCGCCGCGCTGATCGTGCCGTTCGGCTGGCTCGCCACCCAGTTCGTCTCGTTCGCGAAGCTGTTCGGCCAGCTCACCGGGATCCCCACGGCGGTGCTGGTGCTCGCGATCATGCTCGGGTCGCTGGTGTTCGTGCTGCCCGGCGGGCTCACCTCGGTGGCCTGGACCGACTTCGTGTTCGGCATCTTCAAGATCCTGATGTCGCTGGTGATCGCGGGGTACGCGATCTACCTGGCAGGCGGCTGGTCCGGCATCACCTCGCGGGTGCCGGAGCGGCTGTGGAGCGTGCAGGGGATCGGCGCGGCGGGCAGCGAGCAGATCTGGCTGTGGATCGCCGCGATCGTGCCGGGCACGCTGACGAACCAGCTCTACTACCAGCGGGTGTTCGCGACCAAGAAAGTACGCGACGCGCGGCGGGGGCTGGTGCTCTCCGGGCTCACGATTCTCGTGGCCGGGGTTTACGCGGGCTGCATCGGGCTGGCCGTGCGCGCGATGAGCCCCGGGCTCGCCAACCCGGAGCAGGCGGCGGGCTGGCTGCTCACCCGGCTGCCGACCGCGCTGCTGGTGCTCTTCGGCGCCTTCCTGGTCGCGACGATCATCTCGACGACGGGTGCCGCGCTGCAGTCCGTGGTCGCGAACCTGACCCGCGACCTGTACCAGAACGTGTTCGGCGGCACCAGGGGCGACCGCGCGACGATCTCGCTGTCCCGCCTGTTCAGCGCGGGCGTGGCGGTGCTGGCGGCGGCGCTCGCGATCGCCTTCCCGAGCGCGCTGGGCTGGCTGGTCGCGAGCTACGCGTATTCGGCGGCCGCGCTCGCCGCGCCGATCTTCCTCGGTTTCACGCTGCACAAGCGTTTCACGCTGCGCCCGGCCGCGGCGCTGGCGAGCATGATCGCCGGGATCGCCGGCTGCGCGGTCGCCCAGCTCGCCGACACCTCGGTGCCGTACGCGGTGTACGGGATCGTGTCGTCCGCGCTGGTGCTTGCCGTCGTCGGTATCGGGACCAGGGTCGCCGTGCCCGCACCGTCCACAACAGACATGTCCAATTCGGAGAGTCAGGAGATCGGGTGAGGATCGCGGTAATCGGCCTCGGGGTACTCGGCGCGAGCACGGCGAGGTCACTGGCGCTCGCCGGTGCCGAGGTGACGGTGTTCGAGCGCAGCGCGCCGGGAGCGGGCACCACCGGCACCACGTTCGCCTGGGTCAACTCGCACCAGAAGAACCCGCTGAGCTACCACGACCTGAACATCGCGGGCGTGCTCGAACACCACGAACTGGGTGGCGACTGGTTCCGCCCGACCGGCAACCTCGAATGGGCGGATGGGCCGGACGGTGCCGAGCGGCTCCGCGCGTCGACGGAGCAGCTTCGGGAGCGGGCTTACCCGATGGAATGGATCTCCCCGCGCCGGGCGCGCGAGCTGGTGCCCGATCTGGTGGTCCCGGCGGGTGTCGACGAGATCGCCTACTTCCCGGAGGAAGGCCACGTCCTGCCGATCGCGCTGCTCGCGCGGCTCTGGGGCGAGGCGCGCGACCACGGCGCGAAGCTGCGCTGTCCCGCCGAAGTGGTCGCGGTTTCCGGTGGCACGGTCGACCTCGCCGACGGCGGGCGCGAGTCGTTCGACGCCGTGGTGCTCGCGACCGGCCGCTGGACCGAGCAGCTCGCTTCGACGGCGGCGGTGGCCATCCCGATGGCGGGCATCGAACCGGCGACCGTCGGCTTCCTCGGCTACACCAGCCCGGTCGCCGCGCGGGTACCGGCGGTGCTGACCACGCCGAGGCTGAACGTGCGCCCCGACGGCGGCGGCAGGCTCGTCGTGCAGGGCCTCGACCTCGACGGTGACGCGGATCCCGCCGCGGTGCCGCCCGCCGACGGCGAGCACGCCGCCGACCTGTGCGCGCGGCTGCGGGAACTGGTCTCCGGCACCGAAGGCGTCCGGCTCGAGTCGCTCCGGGTCGGGCAGCGCGCGATGCCCGCCGACGGGCTGACCGTGGCCGGGTTCGCGGCGCCGCGACTCTACGTGCTGGCCACGCACAGCGGGATCACGCTCGGCCCGCTCCTCGGCCGGATCGCCGCCGAGGAGATCCTCGCGGAGCGGGAGTCACCGCTGCTCGCGGACTTCCGGCCGACGCGGTTCTCCGGCCTCGACCGGTCGACCTTGAAACCCCTGACCCGAGCCCGATTCGCGGGTCAGCAATAACTAGGTGGCCGGTGGCATCGGAATGCCGAGCTGCCCGGCCAGCGCGTTCAGTTCGCGGTAGAGGGCGGGCGACATCGGCACGCCGAGCGCTTCGCACTGCTCGGCGAACTGGGACTCCTTCCAGCCCGGGTAGCGGATCGGGGTGCCGCCGGTGCCGCTGTCCCAGCCGAGCAGGCTGCCGAACAGCGCGCTCGCCGCGCGCGCGAACCCGTCGGCGCTGCGCAACGCCGGCGGCGCGATCGCGAGGACGAGCAGGCCGGTGTCGCGGTCGTGGTCGGCGACCCCGGAAAGCACCCCGGCCAGCACCTCGACCATCAACGCGAACCCGGCGGCCGGTGACTGCGGGCCGGTGGACGACAACGCGTCCGCGGTGGCGTCGAAGACGAACGGGGCGTAGTCGCCGCCGGGTGCCGCGATGCCGAGCGGGTTCACCCCGTGGTCGCCGCCCGCGGCCAGCACGATGCCGATCATGCCGTGCGAAAGCGCGCGCGACGCGTGGTGGGCGGCTCGCCCGAACGCGCTGACCCCGCGGACCGAAAGCAGCCCGACGCCGTAGCGCGCGGCCCTGACCACGGCCCGGTCCATCGCGTCGCTGACCGCCCACAGGCCGAGCGCCTTGCGGTAGTCGACCATCGCGGCCGCCCCGCGGTCGGCGATCACCAGCGGCTCGGCCCTCGGCCGCACCTGCCCCTCGTCGAACAGCGGGAGGTAGGTCCGGACCAGTTCGGCGACGCCGCAGCCCTTCACCCCGGCCCGGTCCCCGTAGCAGAGCGCGTGCGCCGCGATCCTGGCACGCTCCGGTGGCAGGTCGTACGCCGTGAACACCGCCGCCGCGAACGCCACCAGATCGTCCCCGACCACGCGAAGCCTTGCCTGTTCGGGGATCTTCGGCGGCGGCTCGACGGCAACGGGGCGGGACTGGCGGAAGGACAGCGGTCTGAACGGCACTTGACCGAGAGTGCTGAGACCGCACTGGACTGTCAACGAGGCGCACGGGGCGCAACCCGACCGTGTGATCCGGCGCCACCGGAAAATCCGTCGAGGAAACTGTCCAAAAGGGAGATCTGGCGCTCCGGTGGGAAGTTTTCCGGATCGAAGAGCACTTGGACAACGAGCCCGTGCGTGAACGAGGCGGCGATCGCCACGAGGTCTTCGGAACCCGCCGCCGAATCCAGTTCACCTCGCCGCTGCGCCTCGACGACGTGCGGGAGGAGCCGCGCGCGCCAGTTCGCGTAGCGCGCGGCTTCGCCCTCGTGCAGGGCGGGGTCGGCGAGCGCGGCGCCCCAGAACCCGACCCACATCCGGTTCATCGTCACCGCGTCCGGTCCCAGCGGCAGCACGTCGAGCAGCGCGGCCCGCAACGCGACGAGGCCAGGGCGCTCCGGCCGGCGCCGCGCACGCGCCTGCGTCCGTTCGTCCGCGAGCCGGACGGCGTACCGCACGAGCGCCTTCTTGTTCGGGAAGTAGTGCGTGACGAGCCCGGTGGACGCGCCCATTTCGGTGGCCACCGCGCGCAGGGTCAGCCCGCTGAACCCGTGCGCCGCGAGCACCCGCCACACCGCCTCGGAAACGTCCTCGCGCCGGGCGTCGTGATCCCCGCGTGCGGGCATTGGCCCCACTCCGTTCCGATCGGCTACGCTGATGATCGTACATAACAAGTGTTATGTACGATCCACTGGAGGGAACCCATGCTCAGCCACCCCTTGGCGCCCGGCGCCGAGCTGTGCCCGCTCGAACCGTGGCAGGCCGAAGAGTTCGCGGCCCACGTCGACCAGGTCCGCGAACACCTCGCGCCGTGGATCCCGTGGGCGCACACGATCGTGGACGCCGAAAGCGCGCGTGCCCACCTGCAGCGCTACGCCGACCTGCAGGCGCGCGACGAAGGCCGTCTCTACGGGATCCGGGTCGACGGGAAGCTCGCGGGCGGCACCCTCTTCCGGACCTTCCACGGGCAAAGCGGCGTGTGCGAGGTCGGGGTCTGGCTCGATCGCGGCGCGGTCGGGCGCGGGCTGGTGACCGCCGCGGTGCGCGCGATGGTCGACTGGGCGATCGATGTGCGCGGTATGACGCGCGTGGAATGGCGTGCCGACCCGTCGAACACCCGCAGCGTCGCGGTCGCCGAGCGCCTCGGGTTCACCTTCGAGGGGGTGCTCCGGCAAACGTTCCCGGTCGCCGGGAGGCGGCTCGACTCCGGGATCTGGTCGATGCTCGCCGACGAATGGCACGAGGCGAGGGCCGCCGCGCAGACTGGGCGGTGATGACCGCACCGCACCGCAGGGGGATCGCGATCGCCGTCGCCGTTCTCCTGCTCGCCGCCGCGACCTACCTGCCGAACCGGGTGCTGCCCGGCTGGGCGTACCCGGTCAGCGGGGCGGTGGCCGCGGTGCTCCTGCTCGCGCTCGCGAGCTGGGCCGGTGCGGGCGCGCACGAACTGGGGCTCGATCGGCGATACCTCAAGCGCTCGGCGCTGGCTGGGCTGGTCGGCGTGGCCGTCGTCGCGGTGGTGTTCGGGATCGCGCTGGTGACCGCGCGCGAGGTGTTCGAGGACGGACGGGTCGGGCGGCCCGGCGTCGGGCAGCTACTCGTGCTGGCGCTGGTGCGGATCCCGTTCGGGACCGTGCTCGTCGAGGAGGTCGCGTTCCGGGGCGTGCTGCCCGCGTTGTTCGGCGGCGGCGAGCGGTGGCGGTGGACACCGGTGCTGTGCGCCTCCGCCCTGTTCGGGTTGTGGCACCTGCTGCCGTCGCTGGCGTTGCGGGAAAACCCCGCGGTGCGCTCGGCGCTGGGCGGGGTGCCCTGGCTGATCCCGGTCGCCGCGATGCTCGCCGCCGCCGCGGTGGGCGTGCTCCTGTGCTGGTGGCGCTACACCGGGCGCGGCCTGCTCACCACGGTGCTGATCCACCTCGCGACCAACTCGGGCGGGCTCGTGCTCGCCTGGTGGGTCCTCACCCGCGGCTGAACCGATCTTCGTCCGTTCGGCCGATTCGACCCGCGCACCGGGACGAATTCCGCCGCGCAGCCCGGAAAATTCGTTTCGGCATCCCCCGTCCGGGGCATCCCCCGACCATGTCCACCTCGCGAATCTCCAGTGGCCGGGGCACGGCCGCACGAGTGGTAGTCGGGATCGGCGCGCTCTTCGCGCTGGTCGAAGTGGTCTACATCCTGATGGTCGTGCTCGGCGCGAACCAGGCGAACGCGTTCTTCGGGTTCATCCGGTCGGTCGCCGACCCGCTCGCGCTGTTCTTCCCCGGCCTGTTCACCCTGTCCAACAACGACATCGGCGTCCTCATCAACTACGGGCTCGCGGCGGTCTTCTGGCTCGTCGTCACCGGGATCATCGCCCGCCTCTTGCGCTGACCTTCACGCGAACGCCGTCCTCGGCGACGATCAGGCCCATCGCGGTCGCCAGCACCGCGGCCTGCTCGGTGGTGATCACCGCGCCTGCCAGCTCCGCTTCGAGCGGGTCGAGCGCGCTCAGGTCACTGCCGCGCAGGTCGCAGCGGCCCAGCTTGATCCGGTGCAGCTGCGCGCCGGACAGGTCGACACCGGTCAGCGCCGCGTCCGTGAAATCGGCTCCGGTGAGGTCCGCCTCCCGGAGCCGCACCTGCTCGAACACCGAGTTGCGCAGATCGGCGTCCGGCAGCCCGACGAACGACCAGTCGCCGCCGTGCACCCGCATCGGCCGCACCGTCGACTCCTTGAACGTGCTGCCCATCAGCTTGCAGCCGGTGAACTCGGCGTCGAAGAAGTTGCAGCGCTGGAAAACGCAGCCGACGAACGCCGACGAAGAATGCTTCGACGCGTTGAACCGGACGTTGCCGAAGGTGCATTCGGTGAAGACCGCGCCCTCGGTCGTCGCCTCGGTGAGATCCACTTCGTGGAAGGCGCAGTTCGTGAACGCCTTGGCACCGAGCTCCTCGGCGTACCAGTCCTCGCGGGTGAAGGTCTCGTCTTCGGTGGTTTCGGTCACGGCTACCACGGTAGCCAGGGCGGCCCGAGAGCCGCCGTGTGCTACAACGCTCCCCATGAAGCACGTGCACGCGGGCAAGGTCAGGGATCTCTACGAGCTCGACGGGGACCTCCTGCTGGTCGCGTCCGATCGCGTCTCGGTCTACGACGTGTCGCTGCCGACACCCGTGCCGGACAAGGGGATCCTGCTCACCCAGCTCTCGGTGTGGTGGTTCGACCGGCTGCGCGAGGTGGTGCCGAACCACGTCCTCTCCGCGACCGACGTGCCCGCGGAGTTCGCCGGCCGCGCGATCCGGTGCAAGCCGCTGGAAATGGTGCCGTTCGAGTGCATCGCGCGCGGCTACCTCACCGGCTCCGGGCTCAAGGAGTACGAGCGGACCGGTTCGGTTTCCGGCGTGGCGCTGCCGCCGGGCCTGGTCAACGGGGACAAGCTCCCGGAGCCGATCTTCACCCCGACCACCAAGGTCTCCGAGGCGGGCGAGCACGACGCGCCCATCACCTTCGACGCGATGGCCGCGCAGGTCGGCCGTGACACCGCCGAACGGCTGCGCGACCTGACGCTCGCCATCTACACCGAAGGCGCCGCGCACGCCGCGAAGAACGGCATCCTGGTCGCCGACACGAAACTCGAATTCGGTTTCGCCGCCGACGGCGCGCTGACCCTCGGCGACGAGGTGCTGACCTCGGACTCGTCCCGGTTCTGGCCGGCCGGGGAATGGCAGCCCGGCCGCCAGCAGCACGCGTTCGACAAGCAGTTCGTGCGTGACTGGTCGGTCAGCACCGGCTGGGACAAAACCCCGCCGGGGCCCGAAATCCCGGCCGAAATCGTCGAGGCGACGCGCGAGCGGTACCAGCGCGTGTACGAGCTCATCACCGGCGAGAAGTGGCGTAGCTAGCGGTCCACCACACCGGCGAGCGCGGCGTCGTGCGCGGCGGTGGCGGCGCTCATCGCGATGAGCTGGTCGGTCAGCCACGCGGCCAGCTCCGCCGCGGTGAGGTGCCGCTCTCGCAGCCAGCTCAGCGTGCCGACCTCGACGGTGGCGACCCAGCTCCGCAGCGTCATCAACGTCATCGCGCTCGGCTCGGTGACCTCCGCCCTCGCCAGTATCTCGTCGACGGCGGTGCGGCGGACCCGGTCGATCAGCGCGCTGGTGCCCGGCGTCGCCATCACCGAACCGTTGCGCAGCAAGGCGACCACCGACGGCTCGTGCGTCTCGGCGAAGCGCAGGAACTCGCCGAGCGCGGTCCGCAGCTGCTCGGCGAGGGTGCCATCGGACGGTGTGGTGAGCCGCTCGACGAGCCCGTCGACCGCGGTTTCGGTGGCCGCCACGAACGCTTCGGCCGCCGAGGAGAAGTACCGGTAGAACAACGCGCGCGACACCCCGGCCTCGGCCGCGATGTCGTCCGCGGAGACCTGGTCGACCGGCAGCCGCCCGAACACCGCGATCGCCGCGTCGATCAGGTGCGCGCGGCGCTGTTCCGGCGGGAGCCGCCTGCTTCGTGTCATGTGTGCGTCACCGTCACCGCGCCCATGATGGCATCCCGCGTCCGGTTATGGTTTCCGGTGATGAGACGCAAGCGCCCTTCGCCGCTTCCGCCGCGCAACGGGCTCGACGCGGCGCGCCTGCGGCTGCCCGCCGACGGGCCGTGGACCACGCTGCGTGAGCACCTCGTCGCGAGGCTGCCGAGGCTCGACCCCGAGCGGATCGAAGGCATGCTCCGCGAAGACCGCATCCACGGCGAGGACGGCCCGCTCGGCCTCGACGCGCCGTTCGTGCCGAACTCGGTGATCTGGTTCCACCGCGACCTCCCCGACGAGGCACCGGTGCCCTTCGAGGTCGAGGTCGTGCACCGCGACGAACACCTGCTGGTGGTCGACAAACCGCATTTCCTCAGCACCATCCCGCGCGGGCGGCACGTGATGGAAACCGCGCTCGTCCGGCTGCGCCACGACCTCGGCCTGCCCGATCTTGTCCCGGCGCACCGGCTCGACCGGGTCACCGCCGGACTGGTCATGTTCGTGATCACCCCCGAACGGCGCGGCGCCTACCAGACGCTCTTCCGCGACCGGAAGGTCTCGAAGACCTACGAGGCGATCGCACGCGCCGATCTCTCGCTCGCCGAGCCGCGCACGGTCCGCAGCCGGATCGTGAAGGAACGCGGCATCTACACCGCCTACGAGGTGCCCGGTGAGCCGAACAGCGAAACCGTCGTCGAACTCGCCGAGCACCGCGACGGGCTCGGCCGGTACTCGCTGTCACCGAAGACCGGGCGCACGCACCAGCTCCGCCTGCACATGAGCGGGCTCGGCGTGCCCATCCTCGGCGACCGGTTCTACCCCGAGTTCACCGAAACCGCGCTCGACGACTTCACCCGCCCGCTGCAGCTACTGGCGAAGACGCTGGAGTTCACCGATCCCGGCTCCGGCGAGCCGCGACGCTTCGAAAGCCGCCGGGTGCTCCAGGCGTGGACGTCCTACGAGGACTGGGTTTCCTGAGACGGGAGGGCAAGCGACTGACCCGGACCGTTCAGGTCCTTCCCGATCGCGCGCAGCGCCGCCCACATCGTCGCCTGGTTCGCCGTCACGACCGGTTTGCCCAGTTCCTGCTCCAGCGGCGCGATCACGTCGTAGGTCGGCAGCGCGGTGCAGCTCACGAACACCACGTCGGCGTCGTCGCGGTCACCGCGGCGGACCAGGTCGAACACCTCGCGGTAGGTCACCGAGTAGACCTGCGCCACGGGCAGGCCCAGCGGCGTGGTGTCCGCCACGGCCAGCCCCGACTCGGTGAGGAACTCGCGCAACCGGTCGCCGACCGGGCGCTGGTAGGGGTGCACCACCGCGACCTTCGTGCCGCCGACCTGCCCGATGGCCTCGACCGCCGCGCTCGCCGCCGTCACGGCGTGCCGCGCGCCCTCGATCCGCATCGCCTCCCGCAGCGCGCGTTCCCGTTCGACACCACCGGTGAACGCGCAGGCCGTGCACGCGTAGGCGACCACCTCCGCGCCCACCCCGCACACCTCGCGGGTCGGGCCGACGACCTGGCTCGGCCGGTTGAGCCGCGACACCATGTCGAGGTTGTCCCACGACGGCACGGACGCCGTGCGCGCCAGGTACACCGTGACGTCGCCGGGCACCCACCGCCACAGCTCGCGGTCCTGGCGGAAGTCGAACGGGGCGACGACACCGACACCGGTCTGCGGCGCGGGCCCGTCAGCGAGATCGGTCTTCACTGACCCTCCTTGCTTTTGGCACTCCGCCCAGTCTCGCGCACCGGGGCCGCGGGAGGGACCTAGTCGTGGGCTCCGCCACGGGAGGGGATCAGCCTCGCTCCACCAGGTGGCCGACGACGTCGGGGCCGGGGTGGGCGTGGCCGGAGCCGTCGCGGCGCGGGTCTGCCTCGGGCAGTTCCACCGGGTCGCCGTTCTTCGCCGCGCCCGCCGGGCGCGGGCCGACCCAGCCGACCGTCAACCCCGTCTCCCCCTTGAGGAAGCGCTGCGCGCGGACACCGGCGGTGGCACGGCCCTTGGCCGGGTACAGCTCGAACGGCGTCACCTTCACGCTCGCGCCGGTGGCCGTGACGACCATCGGCTCGCCGTGCTCGGTGTCGTCGGTGCGGACCGCGCCGAAGAACACGACCTCGCCCTTGCCGACGTTGATCCCGGCCATCCCGCCGCCCTTGAGGCCCTGCGGCCGCACGATCGACGCGGCGAACCGCAGCAGCGACGCCTCCGAGGTCAGGAAGGTCAGCGACTCCTCGCCGCCGGTGAGCCAGGTGGCGCCGACGAGCTCGTCGCCGTCCTTGAGGCTGATCACGTCGAACTCGTCGGACCGGACCGGCCATTCCGGCGCGCACACCTTCACCGCGCCCAGCTTCGTGCCGAGCGCGAGGCCGGGTGATCCGGCGCCCTGTTCGCCGAGCGGGGCGATGCCGACCACCTTCTCGCCCTTGTCGAGCGGGACCAGCTCGCGCGCGGCCATCCCGCCGCGCAACGACACCGTGCCCGCCTGCTCCGGCAGCACCGGCAGCGGCAGCACGTCGGTCTTGAACGCGCGCCCCCGGTTGGTCACCAGCAGCACCTGGCCGCGCGCGGTGCTGTGCACGATCGCGGAAACGGCGTCGTGGCGCACCCTTCCGTTGCGGCGGCGGGCTTCCGAGGACTCCTCCGACTCCGCCGCGGTGCGCGCCACGAGACCGGTCGCCGACAGGATGACCTGGCACGGGTCGTCGGCGACCTCCAGCGGGCCCGCCGGCTTGGACGCGGCGAGCACCTCCTTGAGGTCACCGTCGATGAGCGCGGTGCGCCGCTCGGTCGGGAAGTCCTTCGCGATCTTCGCCAGTTCCGTCGACACGAGCTTCTTCAGCACGGACTCGTCGTCGAGGATCTTCGTCAGCTCGGCGATCTCGTCGCGCAGCTTGTCCTGCTCCGCTTCGAGTTCGAGCCGGTCGTACTTGGTGAGCCTGCGCAGCGGGGTGTCGAGGATGTAGGTCGCCTGGATCTCGGACAGCTTGAACCGCGTCATCAGGCCGTCCTTCGCGGCCTGCGCGTTCTCGCTCTCGCGGATCAGCTTGATCACCTTGTCGATGTTCAGCAGCGCCTTCAGCAGGCCCTCGACGAGGTGCAGCCGCTCTTCGCGCTTGCGCCGCCGGTACTTCGTCCGCCGCGTGACGACCTCGTACCGGTGCGCCAGGAACACTTCCAGCAGCGCCTTGAGCCCGAGCGTCCTCGGCTGCCCGTCGACGAGCACGAGGTTGTTGATGCCGAAGGACTGTTCGAGCGGGGTGAGCCGGTACAGGTCCGCGAGCAGTGCCTGCGGGTTGACCCCGACCTTGCACTCGATCACCAGTCGCGTGCCGTTCTCGCGGTCGGTGAGGTCCTTGACGTCGGAGATCCCGGTGAGCCGCTTGGACTTCGTGACCTCGTCGGTGATCTTCTCGATGATCTTTTCCGGCCCGACGCCGTAGGGCAGCTCGGTGACCGTGATCGCCTGCCTGCCCCGGCTCCCTTCGAGCAGCCCGGTTTCGACCTTCGCGCGCATGCGGACCACGCCGCGCCCGGTCTCGTAGGCGCGCCGGACCTCGTCGAGGCCGAGCAGCATGCCGCCGGTGGGCAGATCGGGCCCCGGCACGAACTCCATCAGCTTGTCCAGCGACGCACCGGGATGCGTGATGAGCCAGCGCGCGGCGGCGATCACCTCGCCCATGTTGTGCGGGATCATGTTCGTCGCCATCCCGACCGCGATCCCGGACGTACCGTTCACGAGCAGGTTCGGGAACGCCGCGGGCAGCACCGACGGCTCCTCGAGCGAACCGTCGTAGTTGGGCCGGAAGTCGACGGTGTCCTCGCCGAGTTCGCCGACGAGAAGCATCGCCTCCGGCGACATTCTCGCTTCGGTGTAACGCGAAGCGGCCGGTCCGTCGTCCGGGGATCCAAAATTGCCATGCCCGTCGACCAGTGGCGCATTCATGGAGAAGTCCTGCGCCAGCCGAACCATCGCGTCGTAAATCGCGGTATCGCCGTGCGGATGGTACTTGCCCATGCAGTTGTGGACGACGAGACCTTCCGCCACGAAGGCGTGTTCTTCGGTGCCGACCTGGATGTCGTAGGTCGTGTCCGGCGCCACCGGCTCGACCGATTCCACCCTCAGGAAGGCGTGCCCCGAAAGTGCGGTGAGCCGATTCGCGAAGGGTGAGCGGATCCGATGATGCTTCTCGACCCATCCATCCTTTTCGGCTCGGAACAACGAAAAGGACCGGTCTGCGAGCGCGACGCCAGTACGACTCCTACCGTGACGGACCTTCGCTCCGCTCACTGGACTCAAAGACGCGCGGAATGCCTTGCCTTCCGCGTCCCGGAACCAACCGCCACCGGGGTGCGCCGAGGTGAACTCCGCGAACACGGCCTTGCCCGGCAACCGGTCGTGACCTTGCTTGCCGTCGTGGGAACAGCCCCGGTCCGTGATGCGCTGGAGCGCTTCCTGCTTGTAGCCGATCTTGAGCAAGGGCTGCAGCACCCGCGCCAGCGCGACCGCGTCCCGACCTGCGAAGGACAACCCGAGCAGCGCTTTTCCACCGTCCGGTTTCGGGTTCTTCCCGTGCTGGCCGTGGATCCCGAGATCCGCCAGCATCGCGTACGCCTGCCGGATCAGACGCTCGCTCGTGCTGACGAACACGATCTCGCGGCGGTCTTCGCGGACGTAGCCGTCACCGTCGAACAGGCCGGCGAGGAACGCCGCCCACGAGGAACGGCGTTCGAGCACCTCCGCGGGGACGAACTTCCGACCGCTGAGCGGCGTGGCCGCTTCGAGCAGCCCGTCGTGCCGGGCAAAGGTCAGGATGTGCTGCTCACGATGGTTCGGCTGAGACGGCGCCCGCTCACCGCGGTGCACCTCGACCCCCGCGGCCGTCGCCCACTCGTACACGGCGTCGAGCGGCTCGATGTCGCACATGTGGATCCGGACCCGGCCATCGGCTTCACGGTCGCGGTCCACCGCGACCCCTTCGGCCGCGATCAAGCCGAGCAGGTAGCCGTACCGGTCACCGCCGTCACCGCCGCCCGGCGCGTCTCGTTCCGCGCTACGGCGCGCGCCGTAGCCGACCGTGAGCCGACCGGCGAGATCGCGCGCATCGGTCCAGACCACCGAGGAGTCGTCGGACACGGTGCGGAAGCGCTGGCCCGGCGTGACGACCATCGTGTGCCCGTTGGACCAGGTCACCTTGACCAGCTCGGACACCGGATTCTGGTAGGACTCGGTGACCGGCACCGGCTTTCCCTGTGCGTCCAGCACCAGCTCACCGGGCTCGATGTTCTCGATGGCGCGCAATCCCGACGGCGTCGACACCAACGTGCCCTTGACGAAGCAGTCGCCAACCACGCGAGAGGACTTCACGTAGGCGTGTGCCGGCCGGTAACCGTTTTCGTTCATGGAGAACAAAATCCGGCGGTGTACCGGCTTCAGGCCGTCGCGCGCGTCCGGGAGGGCGCGCGAGTGGATGACCGAGTAGGCGTACTCCAGGTACGAGTCCTCGATTTCGGCCTTCAGCGAGTTGTCGAAGACGTGCGCGCCCGGCTGGTCGAACGCGCCCGGATCGACCTTCGTGCTCGGGCCCTTGCGGCGTGCCATGACGGGAAACTCCTTGGACTAGCGAATGAAGACGATGATCAGATGTCGATGGCTTCGCGGTCGACGCGGTCGGAGGACTCGACGAGCCATTTGCGCCGCGGTTCGACCTTCTCCCCCATGAGCAGATCGAGCGCGGCCTCTGCGGCTTCGACGTCTTCCAGCGTGATCCGGCGGACCGAGCGGGTGGCCGGGTTCATCGTGGTCTCCCACAGCTCGTCGGCGTCCATCTCGCCGAGACCCTTGAACCGCGACACCGGATCGAGCTTCTTCCCGGCCGCCTCCAGCTCCGCGAACTTCGCCTCCATCTCGCGCTGGGTGAAGGTGAAGTGGGTCTCGGAGTTGCGGCCCTTGGTGACGAGCTTGTGCAGCGGCGGCATCGCGGCGTAGAGCCTGCCGTCCTCGATCACCGGCCGCATGTACTTCGCGAACAGCGTGATCAGCAGCGTCCTGATGTGCGAGCCGTCGACATCGGCGTCGGCCATCAGGATCACCCTGCCGTAGCGCATGGTCGACAGGTCGAACGTGCGGCCGCTGCCCGAGCCGAGCACTTGCACGATGGAGGCGATCTCGGCGTTCTTCAGGGTGTCGCCGAGGCTGGCCTTCTGCACGTTGAGGATCTTGCCGCGCAGCGGGAGCAGCGCCTGGTACTCCGAAACCCGTGCCATGCGGGCGGATCCGAGCGCGCTGTCCCCCTCGACGAGGAACAGCTCGCTGCGCGAAACGCCGGTGGTGCGGCAGTCGACGAGCTTCGGCGGCATCGCGGCGCCTTCGAGCGCGGTCTTGCGGCGCGCCGCGTCCTTCTGCTGCTTGTGCGCGAGCCGGACCCGGCCGGCGTCGACGATCTTCTGCAGCACCGTCTTGGCTTCGGTCTTGGTCCTGCGGTCGTCGACCCAGGCCTTGATGTGCTTCTCCACGATGCCGCCGATCACCTTGGTGATTCCGGCGGTGGACAGCTCGTCCTTGGTCTGCGAGGTGAACTGCGGCTCGGGGACGCGGACGTGGATGACCGCCGTCATGCCCTCGAGCACGTCGTCGAGCACCGGCGGGTCCTCTTTGGGCTTGAGCAGGCCGCGGGTGCGGGAAATGGCCTCCTGCAACGATTTCAGCGCCGCGCGGTCGAAGCCCTTGCGGTGCGTGCCGCCGTGCACGTTGCGGATCGTGTTGGTGAAGCACTCGACGGTGCGCTCGTAACCGGTGCCCCAGCGGAACGCGACCTCGACCTCGGCGCGGCGCTCCACATTGGACTTCATCACGCCGTTCTCGTCGGCGGCGTTCTCCTTGTAGGTGCCCTCGCCGCGCACGATCAGCGTGCCGGACACCGGCTTCTCGCCGGACGGGGACAGGAACTCCACCATGTCGGCGAGGCCGTTGGGGTAGTGGAACGTCTCGTCCTCGAGCGAGCCGCCGGTGGCGTCGCGCAGCACGTAGGTGACACCGGGCACCAGGAACGCGGTGTTGCGCAGCTTGCTGCGCACGCCGTCGACGTCGAGCGCGGCGCCGGTCTCGAAGTAGCGCGAGTCGTACCAGTAGCGGATCGAGGTGCCGGTGGCTTCCCCGCGCTTGAGCTTGCGGACCACGTTCAGCCCGGACTGGCGGGTGAACTTCGCCTTGGCGCCCGGCCCGTCGAACACGCCGGGCACGCCGTGCGCGAACGACATCTCGTGCACCTTGCCGTCCTGTTTGACCGTTACGTCGAACCGGTGGGACAGCGCGTTCACCGCCGAGGCGCCGACACCGTGCAGGCCGCCGGAGGTCTTGTAGCCGGAGCCGCCGAACTTGCCGCCCGCGTGCAGCCTGGTCAGCACCAGCTCGACACCGGACAGCCCGGACTTGGCGTGCACGCCGGTGGGGATGCCGCGGCCGTCGTCGTCCACCTGGACGCTGCCGTCGGCGTGCAGGGTCACCGCGACGCGGCTGGCGTAACCGGCCACGCCCTCGTCCGTCGAGTTGTCCACGACCTCGGCGAACAGGTGATTGATGCCACGGCTGTCGGTGGACCCGATGTACATACCCGGCCGCTTGCGAACGGCTTCCAGACCTTCCAGATGGGTCAGGTCGTCCGCTCCGTAGCGGGTCTCGGCAGAAGCAGTCACAGGGTCTTACTCCCAGATCAGGTCGTACGAACGACGAACCGCGCCGACGCCGCTGCCCGGCGGTCGGCGACTCACCGTACTGGAAGAGTATCCGGCCACCCCGACATTCCCCGCGCCTGCGAGCCGCGCCACGCTCGGAAACCGGCGGCGAAGTGCCCCTTCGGCCCGCCCGCGTGAGACAGGTTACAGCCTCGGGTGGCTACCGTCCGTGCCGCGTCGCGGACAGCGCGTATCTATGTCTACTTAGGACGGACAGCGCGCGTGACGTCCGCGACGAACTCCGCCGCCACGTCGTTGAGCTTCACGTTGTCCCGCTGGGACCGTTTCACCAGCTCTCCGAAGGCTTCGTCGGCGGTGAGCCCGCGCGCGGCCATCAGGATCCCCTTGGCCTGTTCGATCACCGCGCGCCTGCCGAGCGCCTGCCGGAGCTGGTCGACGGAGGCCCGCGCGCGCAGGTAGCGGCGCGCGGACTTCAGCGTCGCCGCCACGACCATCGTGTAGAGGTCGAGCAGCTTCTCCTCGACCTCGTTGAAGCCGTGCGGCCCGAACCCGAACAGGTTCATCGCGCCGCTGAGCGTTTCGTCGACGCGCAGCGGTGCGGCGAGGTAACTGCCGACGCCGAGGTCGAGCGCGGACGCGGTGAACTCCGGCCACAGCTCGACGGCCGTGCCGACGCTGACCCTGACCACCGCCCCGGTTTCCGCGGCGCGCAGGCACGGGCCGGCGCCGGTGGCGTACTGGCCGCGGTCGATCCGCTCGGCACGCGGGTCGGTGAAGGCGTCGGTCGTGGGCACGCCGTCCCTGATGACCGTGACGCTGGCGAGGTCCGCGCCGGGGATGACCCTGGTCACCTGATCGCACACCGCGCCGAGCACCACGCCGAGATCGTCTTCGGTGCCCACCACTTCGGTGAGTTCGCCCATCGCGCTGGTGACCTCGTCGAGATGGTCGCTGAAATCTTCCACGCTGAGGACCACTCCCGTGCCGCCCTTCATGCCACGGCGCCCCTGCGCCGCATCCGCACCGATTCTATTCGGGGCGCAGTTCGCGGCGCAGACATGCCCGTGGCCAGCGGTCGAGCCCGTGTTCGGCCTCGCTCGCCCTGATCCGCCGCAGTCCCGGCGTCAGCTCGGCGTCGCCGAGAACGCGGAAACCGCAGCGCCGGTAGTACGGGCCGTTCCAGGGGACCTCGGTGAACGTGGTCAGCGTCAGCGCGGGGCAGCCCCGTTCGCGCGCCCACTCCGCGACGTGCTCGACCAGCGCGCGGCCGAGACCGCGGCGCGCCTGGGAAGGGTGCACGGAAACCTGTTCGACGTGGGCGTTCCCGTCGACGAGATCGGCGATCAGGTAGGCGACCGGGCCGTCGCCGGGATCGGTCACCCAGGCGCGGCCGAGGTAGCCGCGGAGTTCGGCGAGGGAAAGGGGTTCGTCCTCGGCGATCGCCCGCATGCCGATCTCGGCGAACGCCAGCCCCGCGGCGCGCTCGATCTCGCGCAGCACCGGGAGATCGGCCTCGGTCGCGGGTCGGATCACGCGGCGAGCTTAACGGCGGCCGAGTCGGCGACGCAGCCGGAATACGACGGGAGGCGTACGCGCCGGTGCGCCCGATCGTCGCTTGCGGACGGACGACGGCAGGCCACCGGACGCGAACGGCAGACGGGCGGGACCGCCTCGCCCCCTACGCGAGGCGGTCCGCCCTCCCCCTCGACCCCGTCAGCGCAGCCCTGCCCAGAACCCGCAGTGGTGCTCGGCCGCGAGGTCGACCGTCGCGATGCCGCCCTGGCCGGTCGGTTTGAGCGACGGTCCCGAAACGTCGCGGCTCACCGGCGCCCAGTGCGGGCGCCCCGGCCCGTTCGGGTCACCGGTGCGGGCGAACGCGGTCCAGTACCCGACCATCTGGTCGGCCAGCACCTGCTGGTCCGGCGCCAGCTTCAGGTTGGCGCCGCGGACGTCGAACAGGTACGGCAGCTCCACCCCGTGGATCGCGCCCTCCTTGATCGGGCCGGGGAACGCCTTCACCAAGGGCGAGTGCGGATCCGAGAACTCGTAGGCGTACGTCGGCACCTTCGAGGAGAGCGTGCGATCGGACCGCACCTGGTTGCACGACCAGATCCGGTCGGTGGTGACCGCACCCCACGCGTGCGCCGGCGATTCGTACGCCGGCAACGGGTATTCGGCCTCCACCTTCGGCGCCGCGCCGCCCGCCATCGTGGCGACGAGCTGGTGGTACTTCGCGGCGTCGATCTTGCCGTTGTCGAAGGCGGTCAGCCAGGACCGGCCCTCGTCGCGGTTGTTGCCCGACAGCACCGGAACGCGGTGGAACCGGCCGTTGGCCAGTGCCGTGGCCGGGCTCTCCGGCAGCACGGCGCTCCCGGTCCCCGACGAGGTGAAGGCCAGGAACTGCTTCATCAGCTCGGCCGGCGGACGACCGCGCAGGCAGGCGAGCGCGCCCGCGCCGCCGGGGCAGCCGAGCTCCTTCGCCGCGATCTCGTCGCCCTGCTGGCGGATCGCCTGCTGCGGCACCCAGAACGACCCGGCCTGCTGGCCCGGGTACTGGCCACCCTTCGGCCAGTCGAAGTCGCACGAACCGCTCTGCATGATCGCGCGGTGGAACAGCCCCGCCGAGCCGGGCGAGGTGAGCTGCGCGCAGGTGCTCATCCCGCCCGCCGACTCGCCGGCGAGCGTGACGTTGCCCGCGTCACCGCCGAACGCCGCCGCGTTGCGCTGCACCCACCGCAGCGCGGCCTGCTGGTCCTGCAGGCCGAACGTGCCGGAACCGGGCAGGCCATGGTGGCCGAAGAACCCGAAGATGCCCAGCCGGTAGTTGATCGTGACCACCACCGCGTCGCCCTGCTCGGCCATGCGCCGCGCGAGGTAGTTGTGGCCCGCCCCCATGAAGAACCCGCCGCCGGGGACCCACACCACCACCGGCCGGGGCCGGGCGGGATCCTTTACCGGCGTCGTCACGTTGACGTAGAGGCAGTCCTCGTTCGTGCTGCCGCCCGGCGCCTCCGGGTTGTCCTGCTGCGGGCAGGCGGACGCGGGCGCGGTGGCGTCCCGCACCCCGGTCCACGGGCGCACCGGATGCGGCGACCGCCAGCGCAGCTCCCCCGTCGGCGGCGCGGCGTACGGCACGCCCTCGAACGTGCGGACCTCGCCCGCCGTCTTTCCCCGCACCTGCCCCGCGTCCGTGCGCACCACCGTCCGATCAGGACCGTCCACAGCGGACGCCGTGCCGACGGCGGCCAGCAACGCGCCCGCCACCCCCAGCACCAACACCTTCCTCAGCATCGTCGATGCCACCTCCTCCTTCGGAGGTTCCAGCATCGCGGCGAAAGCGGGATTCGCACATCGACCGACCGGCGCGGCGCGAGGTGGACCCCGATATCCACCGATCGGTTGATGCCGGGGAGCTACTCCCCGCGCGGGGAGAAGGGGTCCGGTGGGGGCAGCGGGCCGGTCACGGGATCGGCGTCGGTCAGCGGTTCCGCGGCGCCGCACAGCTCGCGCAGGTCGGCACCGGCGACGCAGCGCGACGGGAAAACCGCGGCCGCGGCGGTGGCCCGCAGCGGTCCGACCGGCAGTTCCGCCGTCGAACCGGCGAGCACGAGGTTCGAGAACCGGCGGCCGCGCAGCACCATCGGCTCGGCGAGCAGCAGCGCGTGCGGGAACACCGCGGACACCGTGGCGGCGACCCGTTTCGCGAACGCCAGCCCGGACCCGTCGGAGATGTTGAGCACGACTGTGCCGCCCGGCCGCAGGACCGCCGCGACGGCGGTGAGGAACTCCACCGTGGCGAGGCGCGCCGGCACCGAGGCACCCTGGAACGCGTCCAGCACCACGAAGTCCGCCGACTCCGCCTGGTACGCCTCGACCACCGCGCGGCCGTCGCCGACGATCACCCCGATGCCGTCGGAGGTCAGCCCGAACTGCCGCTCCACCAGCGCGACGAGCTCGCCGTCCGCATCCACCACGACCTGGTGCGACCCCGGCCGCGTCGCCTCGGCGTAACGCGCGATGGTGCCAGCGCCCCCGCCGACGTGCAGTATGTCGAGCGGGCCGTCCGGCACCAGGTCGAGCAGGTCGGCGATCCGCCGCACGTAGTCGAACTCGAGGTGCGCCGGGTCTTCGAGGTCCACATAGGACTGACTGATCCCGTCGACGCTGAGCAGCCAGCCGCCCGCGCGATCGGCGTCGCGCAGCACCTCGGCGACGCCGAAGCGGACCGGGTACTTCCCCGGCACCGGCCTCGCCCGCTCGTCCGCCACGACACCGACCTTAACCGCATCCCGCGACAAGTGGCTCCCGGCACAGTGCCCACCGGCTCGCTTGCCCGTGCGGGACGAGGGCGCTACACTGCGGTCATCCCCTGAGGATGTCGGCAACCCAGCCGCCCCGGGGAAGTCCCGAGAAGCACGGTTCGTCGAACAGTTTCCGTTCCGCGGTTCTCCGGTCAGCACGCGACTTTCACTCTTCCGTTCGCGTGGCACACACCTACTTCAGGAGAATTCCCATGCCAGAAACCACTGTCCCGGAACCGATCCGGGGAATACTCGACATCCAGGACAAGGCCGGGTTCGTCCGCGCCAACGGCTACCTGCCGAGCGCCGACGACGCGCACGTCCCGCTGGCCATGATCCGCAAACACGGTCTCCGCGGCGGAGATCTCGTCCTCGGCGCGAAACGCCCGGCGCAGCAGCAAAAAGCGGGCACGCTCACCGATATCGTGAGCGTGAACGGGCTCGACCCCGAAGAAGCACGGCACCGCCCCGAATTCGAGAAGCTCACCCCGGTGCACCCGCACGAACGGCTGCTGCTCGAAACCACCCCCAGCGCGGTGGCCACCAGGGTCATCGACCTCGTGATGCCGGTCGGAAAGGGCCAGCGCGCGCTCATCACGTCACCGCCGAAGGCGGGGAAAACCTCGATACTGCAAGCGATCGCGAACGCGATCGCGGTCAACCACCCCCGCGCGCACCTGATGGTGGTCCTCGTCGACGAACGCCCCGAAGAAGTCACCGACATGGCGCGCTCGGTACGCGGCGAAGTCATCTCGTCCACTTTCGACCGTCCGCCGCACGAACACCTCGCCGTGGCGGAGCTCGCCGTCGCACGGGCGCGGCGCCGCGCCGAACTCGGCCAGGACGTGGTGCTGCTGTTCGACTCGCTCACCCGCCTCGGCCGCGCCTACAACCTCGCGTCCAGGGCCTCGGGGCGAATCCTGTCCGGCGGCATCGACGCCACCACTCTGCACCCCCTCAAGCGGTTCCTCGGCTCCGCCCGCGCACTCGAAGAAGGCGGCTCGCTGACGATCATCGCGACCGCGATGGTGGAGAACGGCTCGCTCGGCGACACGGTGCTCTTCGAGGAGCTCAAGAGCACCGGCAACGCCGAGCTCAAACTGGACCGGCGCACCGCGGAGCGCCGCGTGTTCCCCGCGATCGACGTCCCGCAGTCGGGCACGCGCCGGGAAGAGCTGCTGCTCAGCCCGGAAGAGCTCGCCATCACCCACGAACTCCGGCGCGCGCTCGCCGTCGACTCCCAGCACGCCATCGACCACCTGCTCGACCGGATCCGCAAGACCCGGTCGAACGCCGAATTCCTGATGCGCTTCGCCGGCGCGCGCGCCGCCGTGGCGGCATGACCGCGCTGTCACCAGGACGGGCCCGACCGGCGCGGACGGGCTAATCACAGTCGCAACCAGCGTGTAGCGGTGGTTCAGCGCGCGGTCAGGCGCGATACTGGAGGGGTGCGATGAGTGAACGGGCCGCGCCGGGGTACCCACCGGGAAGCCTCGAGGACCAGCGAGAGCGGTGAGTGTCTTGGTACCGGTACGAATGCAGGGGGTCGCCCTCCTTTCCCCGGAAGCGGCTCCGGTGATGATGCTGCGCGAAACCGAGGGTGACCAGCGCTGGCTGGCCATCACGATCGGCGCGCCGGAAGCGGACGCGCTGCTGTCCGCCCAGGAACGGGTGGCACACCCGCGGCCGGGCACGATCGAGCTGATCGGCCAGGTGATCGACGCGTTCGGCCACGAGGTCGTCGGCGTCGAGGTGACCGGGCTGAGCCAGGGCATCTTCCTGTCCGACCTGGTGCTCGACTCCGGGATCAGGGTGTCCGCGCGGCCGAGCGACGCGGTCGCGCTGGCGATCCGCGCCGGCGTACCGGTGACCGTCGAAGAGGCCGTACTGGAGGAGGCATCCGTCGACATCGAGATCACCGGTGCCAGCGCCGACGCGTCGACGGACGACCTCAGCGAACACGAGCGCGAGCAGCAGGTGGCGGAGTTCCGCGCCCTGCTCGACGAGGTCCGCCCCGAGGACTTCGGCGACTGAACCCGGCCCGCTCCGCGGTCGAAGCGGGCCGTGCTCCGCATGGCCCCTACTTCTGCTGCTCCGCCAGCTTCGCCCGCAGCTTCTCCTCTGCCTCTTTGATCTCCGGGGTCATGGCGTCACCGAAGTCCTCGGTGTCGAAGACCTGACGGAGTTCGACCTCGGCATCGACGAACGGTGCGCGCCGTATCCACTCCAGTGCCTCGTCCTTCGACTTCGCCTGGAGCATCCAGAACCCGGCGACCAGCTCCTTCGCCTCGGCGAACGGACCGTCGACCACGGTCGACTTCCCCCCGGAGAACCGGATCTTCGCGCCCTTCGAGCTGGGGTGCAGGCCGTCGCCCGCGAGCATCACACCCGCCTTGACCAGTTCCTCGTTGAAGCGGCCCATGGCGGCCAGCTCCTCCTCGGTCGGCATCACGCCCGCTTCGGTGCTCTCGTCGCCCTTGACCATCACCATGAACCGCATAGCTGTCCCTTCGCTCCGCGGGCCGCGTCCCGGCCCGCGCTCATTCTTGCGTCGAACGGCCCGCCGTCCGATCGACAACCGCGGAAGAACTTCTTTCGGAGTTCGAGTTAGGGTTGCCTAACCACACGTCGTGCGGTCCAATGGAGCCATGGAGGGCCTCACTTCGATCAGGGCGGTCGCCGACCACTTCGACCTGCCCATCTCGACCCTGCACTACTGGGAGCGCCGCGGCTTGCTCAGCCCGTGGCGGCATGCGGGCAGCAGGCACTACGACGCCGACCAGCTCTACCGGATCGCGCTCATCAAGATGTGGCGCGACACCGGGCTGATGAGCATCGACGAAATCGCGCGCGTGCTCGGTGACGATCCCGGCTGGCGCGAGATCGTCACCGCGCGGTCCGAGGCGATCACCGCGCACATGGCGAAGCTGGACGCGGCCAGGGACTACCTCGCCTACCTGCTCACCTGCCGCCATCCCGGCCCGCTGGAGCGGTGCCCGAGCTTTCGGTCCGAGGTGGACGTTCCCGGCCGTCCGGCGACCCGGTTGCGCGGCCCGGCGCCCGCGGCGAGCCGCCCGGCACCCGCGGCATGAGCGTCGCCGCGGCGATCGCGGCCACGACGACGCAGGCCGCCGACACCGCGAACGCCACCGAGTAACCGTGCGAAAGCGCGCCGGGTGAGTCCGGTCCGTCCTGGTGCGCCGCGGACCAGGACGCGGCCACACCGGCCGAAATCGTGGTGAGCACGGCGAGCCCGACCGCGCTGCTGGTCTGCCGCACCGTGTTGAGCAGCCCGGCGGCGAGCCCGTTCTGGTGCGCGGGGACCCCGGTCGTCGCCGCGAGCGTGATCGGGGTGAACGCCGACGCCGTGCCGAACCCGAAGACCGCGCCGGGGACCAGCACGGACACCAGGTAGGACCGGTCGGCGCCGATCAGCGCCGCGAGCGCGGCGAACCCGGCCGCCCCGACGAGGCAGTACAGGACGGTCGCCCGCCGCGGCCCGAGCCGGACGGACACCGCGCCGGCGAACTTGGCGCCCGCGAACATCGCGACGCCGACCGGTAGGTACCCGAGCCCGGCCTGCAGCGGCGTGTACCCGTGCACGTCCTGCAGGTACAGCGAGAGCAGGATCGGGCTGGCGAAGAACCCGAGGCCGACCAGCATCATCACGACGTTGCCGCTGCTGACCGCGCGAAGCCGGAACACACCGAGGGACAGCAGGGGGTCACGCGCCCACTTCGCTTGGTGCACGAGGAAGAGCACGAGCAGCACCGCGCCGCCGACGAGCGCGCCCAGCACCTCCGCGCTGTCCCAGCCCGCCACCGCCGAGCGCATCACGCCGTACACCACGCCGACCAGCCCGGCCGTGGCGAGCGTGGCGCCGACGAAGTCCAGCCGGGGGCGCGCCGCCGACCGGTCGCCGCGGGCGATGACGGCGGGCGCGGCCAGCATGGCGGCGATCCCGATCGGCACCGTGACGAAGAAGACGGAGCGCCAGCCCGCCCACTGCATGAGCACCCCGCCGAGGACGGGGCCCGCCGCGGCCCCGATCGCGCCGACCGCGCTCCAGGTGCCGAGTGCCTTGGCCTTGCGGGCGGGATCGGTGAACGTGGTGGTCAGCAGCGACAGCGTGACGGGCATCAGCAGCGCGCCGCCGAGTCCCTGCACCGCCCTTGCCACGAGCAGCAGCTCGGCCGAACCGGCGAAACCGCCCGCGAGCCTGGCGACGGTGAACAGCGCGGTGCCCGCGAGGTACATCCGCCGCAGCCCGAACACGTCCGCGCACCGGCCTCCGAGCAGCAGGAACCCGGCGAAGGCCAGCGTGTAGGCGTTGACGACCCAGGTCAGCGCGGACGGGGAAAACCCCAGCGTGGCACGGATGTCGGGCAGCGCGACGGACACGATCGTGGCGTCCATGATCGCCACGAAGGACCCCGCGCAGGCCAGCGTGAGCGTCAGCAGTTCGTGCCTGCGGGTGACTGGGGATGGCGTGCTCATGAAACTCCTCGTACTCGACCGGACGCGGGCGACTCTGCCGAATCAACCCGGGTTGAGTGCAAGGCGGCGCCGCCGAGAGGCCACCCGCGAACCAGGTTTCGCGCAACCTTTTCGCGGCCGGGCCGTTGAGCAAACATGTCCTGCTGCAGGACGTGTGCGCGCTCGACCACACCGAGCACCTCGGCATCCCGTACGACCCGATCGCCGGACGGCTGGTGCTCAGCGCGCTGGATCCCGCGCACGCGAAGGCACCGGCCTGCCGGTTCGCGCCACCGGTGCCGAGCTGACGCCGGTGTCCGTTGTGGACACCGGCTTCGGCGCGCTGGAGCTCAACCCGGAAAGCCGCGGCCCGGCACATCACGGAGCGTGTTCGCGGGCACACCAAAACAGCGCCCACGCCTCAGCGTGCACGCTGCACCACGACATGCTCAGGTCCGGTGCCGCCCGGAGTCCTTGGCATCGTCTGCCTGCTCTGAGCTGGCCCCCTCGCCGTTCGCCCGCGAAACCGCCTCGTCGTAGATCGGAGTCGGCTCCTCGGCGGCGGCGTTCTCTTTCCCCTCACGCTTAGCCACCCGTGAATGATCCGTCATGGCACCGACAGTTCGCCGCGCAGGGCACCGAAGTTCCCCACGCCGGGGGACTTCCGGCACCGGCGGGTCCGGCCGGCACGGCGTGGCGAGCACGGTGGAGCAGCCCGGCGACACGGAATGTCACCGACGGCGGTTCTCCCACCCTTCGACCACCTCGTCGGCGTCGACGATCCGCACGCGCATCGGCGGCCCGTTCTGGGGGAGGCGGTAGGCCTTCACGATCCGCTCGTTCAGCTCGGCCACGAGTGCGCGGACCGCGCGCTCGGACCGTTCCCGCGCGGCCCGCTCCGGCAGGAGTTCGACCTCCTTCGCCAGCGCGAGCGAGGGTGGCAGCATTGCCAGCGTGTCGTCACCTTCACGGCGGGCCAGGTCGGCCGCCCACTCCAGTGCGGTCTGCGGGCGCCCCTTGGCCAGCGGCTTGCCCGCGCCCGACAGGCCCGCCAGCTCTCCTCGCTCCTCGGCCTGCCGCACCTGCTTGTCGAGCCAGGATTCGTAAGGCATCCCGGGTGGCCTGCGTCCGGTCATGGCGGGTCTCCCCTCTGAGTTTTGTTAGTACAATGGTACGAGAAAAAGGGGAAGGTTGTCGATGCCGAAGCGAGTCGACCACGACGTCCGGCGCGGCGAGTTCGCCGACGCGCTCGTCCGCTCCGCGCGGGTACGCGGGTTGCACGCCACCGGATTCCGCGAAGTGGCCGCCGAGGCCGGGGTCTCGGTGAACCTCGTGCAGTACTACTTCCCGACGAAGGAGAAGCTGCTGATCGGTGGTCTGATCCACCTGCGGGCGCTGATCACCGAACGGCTGCACCGCAAACTCGCCGCCGCTGCGGGCCCTGCGGCGAAGGCACGGGTGATGATCGAAGAACTGCTTCCCGGCGACGAGGTCAGCACCGATCTCTACCGGGTGCACGCCGCCTACGCCGCGCTCGCGCTCACCGACGAAGCGCTGGCCGCACAGCCCCAGGCCACCGGCCCCGGCGAACTGCACCCCGAACTGATCGAACTCGTCCGCGCCGCCCAGCGCGAAGGCACCATGAAACCCGGCAGGGACCCGGCGACGGTCGCGACGAACCTGCTCGCGCTGACCACCGGCCTTTCGGCGTACGTGCTGGCGGGCTTCCACACCGTCGAAGCGGCGAAACGAATCCTCGACGACCACTTCGACCACGGCGTCTGAACAAGTGCATCCCCCACCCGATCCCGGGGGGCGGCCCCAGCCCAGTCTATCGGCCGCAGACGGGTGGGGCCTCGATTCGGCGCGTGGACGCCCGGGTTGTCCACAAGCGCGGGATCGCTGTGGACAACCCGGGAACCGGCTACGAGATCAGCCGCCTGCCCTGATCAGGCCGCGGTTCATACCGGCGACCACCTTGTCGAACGCGATCGGGGCGCGCGGGGCGCACTTTCCGGTGCAGAAGTAGTGGCTCCGCACGAACGAGACGTACTTCCCCCGCGCCAGCAGCACGATCTGGTCGTAGGCGGCACCGGGCGGCGGTGAGTACATCGTGTGGCCCCAGTTGAACGAATACACATCCGCGCCGTCGACGGTCGACGCCTTCTTGAAGTCCACAATGTACTCATCGCCGAACTTCCCGACCGGGCGCGCCGGGGAATACCGTTCCGCGCAGGACGCGAGATCGGCGTTCCACCGCGCCGCCGCCGCGCGTGCGGCGTCCGCACTCGGCAGCTCCCAGGCCAGGCTGGTCACCGAATAGTAGTTGCCCGGCACGGGAACGGTGAACAACGTGGAAATCCATTTTTCCGAAGTCCACGGCCGGGCGCGATCCCAGCAGTAAGGCGATGGACCCGGTTGGTCCGCCGTCGGTGTCCGCACCGGCCCCGGGCTCGAGTACTGCCACTGCCCCGCGTCGGGGGCGGGAAGGTCACCGGTGCTGATGGGCACGTAGTAGAGCGGGTCGGGACCGCCGTCGGCGAGCGCGGTTCCTGGCACGGCGACAACAGCCGCGAGTGCGGCGAAAAGGGCCAGCAGACGTGTTCTACCCATTCTCGAACGAGACATAGATATTCCCCAGGTGTGCATTTTCGATCCGCCGTTCGACGGGCTTCGAGAGCATAGCGGCGAAACGGGGGCTTTCTCGGCGCCCTGACCAGAATCGCCCGACTGGCCGAACTCGCGGCTACCGGAGGTGACCGTCCTCCCGGTGCGTTCCCGGTGTGTGCCCGAACGCGGCGCGGAAGACGTCGGTGAACGCACTCGTGGACGCCCAGCCGCAGCGATGGGCGACCACGGTCACCGGCAGGTCGTCGGCGAGCAGCCGCAGCGCCTGCTGCAGCCGGAGCTGCGTGCGCCACTGCGGGAACCAGGTCGGCACGGCGTGACGCTCGGCCTCGCGGTGAGCGTCGGCAGCATCGCCTCCCCCGCGGTCGGCGCGCTCGCGGACGGCACCTCGCTCCAGGTCGCGCTCGCCGCGCTCATGGGGCTCGCCGTCCTGTCGTGGCTGATCGCCAGCACGCTGCCCGAACCGAACACCCGCACCTGAACGGGATCGGCTGTGCGGGCGGCCGGTTCACCGATTCCGCTGAACCGTCAGGGCACGATCGAGTCGACGTAACCGCCGTCGACGCGCACCGCCGCGCCCGTGGTGGCCGACGCCTGCGGAGAACTGAGGTACACCACCATGTTGGCGATCTCCGCGGGCTCGATCAGTCGCCGCAGCAGCGATTGCGGGCGGTGCTCGCGCATGAACTCGCGCTGCGCCTCTTCCCACGGCAGGTCCTTGTCGACGAGCTGGTAGACGAAATCCTCGACGCCACCGGTGTGCGTGGGACCCGCGATCACCGAGTTCACCGTGACACCGGTACCGGCGGCCTCCTTCGCGAACCCTCGTGACACCGCGAGCAGCGCCGTCTTCGACATGCCGTAGTGGATCATCTCGGCGGGGATGACGATCGCCGAATCGCTCGCGATGTTCTGGATCCGGCCCCAGCCCCTGCCGATCATGCCGGGCAGGTACCGGCGGATCAGCCGGACCGCGGCGAGCACGTTCACCTCGAAGTAGCGGCGCCATTCGTCGTCGGAGATCTCCAGCGGCGGGGTCGCGCCGAAGATCCCCAGGTTGTTCACCAGGATGTCGATCTCGGGCAGCACGGCGGCGACCTGCTCGGTGCCCTCTTCGGTCGTCACGTCGGCGGGCGCGGCGACGACCTCGGCGCCGTCGACCTCGGCACGGATCTTCGCCACCACTTCGTCGACGGTGTCCGCCTTGCGGCCGTTGACCGCGACCCTGGCGCCGGAACGCGCGAGCGCGGTGGCGATGGTCAGCCCGATCCCCTGGGTGGAGCCGGTGACCAGTGCCGTCTTGCCCGAGACGTCGAGAAGCATGCGAAGCCCTTCTTCGTGGTGGTAGAAGCCCATGGTGCGCGACGACGTGCCGCCCCGCCCGATTCACACCTCCGGCAACTATCGGCGTCCGCGATAGTTGCACACGCCGCATATTGTCGACGACACGTACCTTGGCGCGCAAGCGACAGCGCCGGTGAACCGGGTCACGACGTCCGGGACCGACCGAAGTTCTCGGCCATTCGGCGTAATCCGTGAGAAATTTCCTTACCGATCTGGCGATCGGAATCTCGCACACATACGGTGCCCCCAGCGTTCGCCGGGGTGATCACTGGGGACCACCGGCTTCCCCGCCGAACGCCACCTGGGATACCTGCTCTGGCACTGGCCTGCCCAAAGGAGAACCACCTTGCCTACGATTTCCCCGAACGCACGACGGGCGCTGCGCGCGCTCGCCGCGGGTGCTTTGGCGCTCCCGATCCTCGTCGGTGCCGCGAGCACCGGCTCGGCCGACGAAACCGCGCTCGCCGCCGTCTCCCACCCGGAGCTCGACTACGCGGGTTCCACGATCGCCGCCAACGAGGGCACCGGCGGCTCCCCTGCCGCCACGGCGGCACCGGCGGGCCTCCCCGGCATCGACGTCAGCCACTTCCAGGGCAACGTCGACTGGGGATCGGTCGCGAAGAACAACCAGTACACCTACATCAAGGCGACCGAGGGCACCGGTTACAAGGACGCCAACTTCGGCGGTTACTACAACGGCGCGTACGGCGCGGGCATGGTCAGGGGCGCCTACCACTTCGGGCTGCCGGACCGTTCCGGCGGCGCCGCGCAGGCGCAGTTCTTCGTCAGCAACGGCGGCGGCTGGTCCGCCGACGGCAAGACGCTGCCGCCGATGCTGGACATGGAGTACAACCCGTACGGCGACCGCTGCTACGGCAAGGACGGCGGCGCGATGACCGCGTGGATCACCGAATTCAGCAACGAGGTGCACCGGCTGACCAACCGGTACCCGACCATCTACACCACCCGGGACTGGTGGGCGAGCTGCACCGGCGACAACGGGAGCTTCGGCGCCACGAACCCGTTGTTCCTCGCCTGCTACTGCGCGTCGGCCGGCACCATGCCGAAGGGCTGGGGCACCTACACGTTCTGGCAGTACACCAGCAAGGGCAGCACGCCCGGCGTGCCGGGACCGGTCGACCAGGACGTGTTCAACGGCGCCGCCGACCGGCTGCAGGCACTCGCGAAGGGCTGAACACCCTCGGGGATCCGGCCCGCCACCAGCCGGATCCCCGGGCCCGCCACGCCCGGCGCTCGCCTCGCCCGGATAAATGTGATATCACTTTGATAGTCACAGGCCATCACATCCGGGGAGGACACCATGAGTTCTGTCGACATGCCGACACCGACCATCCGCGAGCGCGGCGCGTGGGGAACGCCGGGCATCCCGGTCGCCGCGTTGAGCGCCGCGCTGTTCCTGGCCGGCGCCGGGCTGCTCATCTGGGGCATCATCGCCACCGCGCAGGCAGGGGGCGGCGGCTCGATCGCGCTGATCGCCGTCGGCGCGGTGGTCGAGCTCGCGTCCCTGATCGTCGCCGGCGGGCTCACCCAGGTCGCGACCGGTGAGGCGCGCGTGGTGCAGTTCCTCGGCCGCTACACCGGCACGATCCGCGAGCAGGGCCTCCGCTGGGTCAACCCGTTCACCACCAGGGCGCGGGTGTCGGTGCGGATCCGCAACCACGAGACCGCCGTGATGAAGGTCAACGAGTCCGAGGGAAACCCGATCGAGATCGCCGCGGTCGTGGTGTGGCAGGTGGAGGACACCGCGCGCGCGATGTTCGAAGTGGACGAGTTCGTCGACTTCGTCGGCATCCAGACCGAGACCGCCGTGCGGCACATCGCCAACGGTTATCCGTACGACGCGCACGACGCGAACCGCCTTTCCCTGCGCGACAACGCCGAAGAGATCACCGAGAAACTCTCGGCCGAGGTCGCCGCGCGCGTCGAATCCGCGGGCGTGCGGATCATCGAATCCAGGATCACCCACCTCGCCTACGCGCAGGAAATCGCGCAGGCCATGCTCCAGCGCCAGCAGGCCGACGCGATCGTCGCGGCGCGGCAGCGGATCGTCGAGGGTGCGGTCGGGATGGTGCAGGCCGCGCTGACCCGGCTGGCCGAGCAGGAGGTGGTCGACCTCGACGAGGAGCGCCGGGCCGCGATGGTGACCAACCTGCTCGTGGTGCTGTGCGGCCACCGCGAGGTCACGCCCGTGGTGAACACGAGTTCGCTCTACCACTGACGGGCCAGAGCGTGGCTGACCGGAAGAAGATCCTGCTGCGGCTCGACCCCGCCGTGCACGACGCACTGGCCAGGTGGGCGAACGACGAGCTGCGCAGCACGAACGCGCAGATCGAGTTCCTGCTGAGGCGCGCGCTCACCGACGCCGGCCGCATGCCGGACGCCGCAGGGCGGATACCCCGCCGCGGGCGTCCGTCCAAAACGGACTCCGACGAGTAGGCGCCGCCGTACACCGTGAAAAGGAATTGCACCCCGCGTCTCGCGGCGGCTACCTTGTGGGGGTAGGTAGCCGCCGCGTTCCGGGAGCCCCACCTTGACCTTCTGATCTTCTGTGCCACCGCCAGCGGGGTGTCATCCCCGCGCACGAGCGAACCAGGAGATCTGTCTTGTCGGCTACCGTAATACTTTCTCGTCTTGCCTTCGCCTGGCCGGATTCCCGTGCCGTGTTCGGCGGCCTCGATGCCGTGATCGGCGCGGGCCGGACAGGGCTCGTCGGTGTCAACGGGTCGGGGAAGTCCACTCTGCTCCGGCTCATCTCGGGTGAGCTGCCACCCTCGTCGGGAACCGTCCGCGTCGCGGGCAGCGTCGGCTATCTGCCCCAGAACCTCATCCTCGACTCGGATCGCCGTGTCGACGACGTGCTGGGCCTGGTCGAAACGAGGGCCGCACTCGCCGCGATCGAGGCGGGCGAAGCCGGTGTAGAGCAGTTCGCCACCATCGGGGACGGCTGGGACATCGAGGAGCGCACGCACGCCACACTCGACCGGCTCGGGCTCGGCCACATCGGTCTCGCCCGCCGTGCCGGAGAGCTCTCCGGCGGCGAGGTCGTGCTGCTCGGACTCGCCGCCCAGTTCCTGCGCGCACCCGAAGTGCTGCTGCTCGACGAACCGACCAACAACCTCGACCGGCGGGCGAAGCACTATGTGCACGAAGCGATCCAGTCCTGGCGAGGCACGCTGATCCTGGTCTCGCACGACCGTGAGACCTTGGAGCTGATGGACCGCATCGGCGATCTCCGCGACGGTGACATCTCCTTCTACGGCGGCAACCTCAGCGCCTACGAAGCGGTCATCGCCGCCGAACGGGAAGCGGCCGAACGTACCGTCCGCGCCGCCGAAGCCGACTACCGCAGGGAGAAGCGCGAACTCGCCGAGACACGCGTGAAACTGGACCGGCGAAAGCGCTACGGCCAGAAGATGTTCGAAAGCAAGCGCGAACCGAAGGTGCGCATGCGCAAGCGCGCCGAGGACGCGCAGATCGCGGCAGGCAAGCTCCGGAACACCCACATCGACCGGCTCGACAAGGCCAGGGACCGGCTCCGGGAGGCGAAGGATGCCGTCCGCGACGACGGCGAGATCCGCATCGACCTGCCGGAAACCGAGGTACCCCAAGGCAAGCAGGTGCTGGAACTGTCCGATCTGGAACTGGCGACCGGGCAGGTGGTGAACCTCTCGGTGCGCGGCCCTGAGCGGATCGCGCTGGTCGGCGACAACGGCTCGGGCAAGACCACCCTGCTGCGCACCGCACTGGGGCTCACCGAGCCGCGATCGGGCTCGGCACAAGTCTTCGTGCCGTCGCGCTGGCTCCCGCAACGACTGGACATCCTCGACGACACCCGCTCCACTGTGGACGCCGTGTCGGATGCCGCGCCCTCGGCCACCGACAACACGATCAGGGCGCAGCTAGCGCGCTTCCTGTTGCGCGGACGGCAGGCGGACCAGCGAGCGGGCACGCTCTCGGGCGGCGAACGCTTCCGCGCGGCACTGGCGACCCTGCTGCTCGCGGAACCGGCGCCGCGCCTGCTCCTGCTCGACGAACCGACCAACAACCTGGACCTGTCCAGTGTCCGCAAACTCACCCAGGCACTGGAATCCTACGTCGGCGCGCTCGTCGTGGTGAGCCACGATGTGCCGTTTTTGCGGGATATCGGCGTTAGTCGGTGGCTTCGCCTTGGGGAGGGCCTCGAAGAAGTCGATCCGATGTAGTGGCGCTTGGGTTGCTTCGACTGCGGTGGTTGCTTCGTCGTGTTGGGCTGCGGTTTAAAGACGGCTTTGGACTGGAGGAGGTGAGCGGCTTGCGTAACCTGGCCTCCAGTTGCGTTGTTTCTTGCCTCGCAACGGTTTCTTAACGGTCCACTTTGGACACTTGTTGAAAATTCGCCCGGATGGGGTATCGAACACTTGGGCGACTGCGGGGTAGAATGGTGGGGTGTCCGAGCCTTCTTCCCTTGTACCGCAGCGGGAGCTGTGGCAACTCACCGCACGTGAGAAAGCCGCCGCGCTGCGGGAAGAGTTGATGTCCTTGTGGCAGCAGGAATCCCGGGTCTACCGGATCATCGCCGACCTCGACAACGGCGGCTCCCGCGAACTGGGGTATGCGTCCACGACAGCGTTGGTGGCGGAGATCGCGCGGACCTCGTCGGCGGCGGTGCGGAAGATGGTGGCGCGGGCGATCGCCCTCAACCCCAGCCACGGTGTCGGTGGCGTGGAGATTCCGGCAGCCGCACCGTTGACCGGGGAGGCGGCGGCGGAGGGTGCGATCTCGGCGCAGCACGCGGACGCGATCGTGGCAGCGCTGCGATCGATCCCGGCGACGGTGTCGGCGGAAGAGCGGGAACGGACCGAGAAGACCCTGGTCGACCTCGCCCGCAACGCGGGAATGTCCGAGCTTGCGCAAGGATGCCAGCGACTCCGGGACACGCTTGATCCCGACGGCGCCGAACCCCGTGACACTCCTGAACCGGCACGGTCGATGCGGTGGCACACCCGCAAAGACGGCTCCGTCAAATTCGACGGCTACCTCGATCCGATCTCCGGGGCGAAGACCCTTGCCTTGCTGGAGCCACTCGCGAAGCCCCGCAAGGACGATCCGAGCGATAACCCTTTGGTGCGCGGGCAGGCTGAGCGCAACGGGGACGCGTTCATGGAGATGGTCACCCTCGCCGCCAGCCACCCGGAATCTCCGAACCGCAGTGGTAGTCGTGCGGATCTGATCGTGACCATCCCCTTGGATGACTTGAAGAGGGAACTGGGCAAGGCGTGTCTGGACATGGTCACCGACATCACCGCCAGCGAAGCCCGGATTCTGGCGTGTGACTGCAAAATCATCCCGGCCATCCTCGACGGTGCGGGACAGCCCCTGGAAATGGGACGAGCCAAGCGCCTGGTCACCGAGGCGATCCGATACATGCTCGCCATCCGCGATCGCGGATGCGCCTTCCCCGGATGTACCCGCAAACCGAGACATTGCGAAGCGCACCACGTGTTGCCGTGGCACGCGGGCGGCAAGACCGACCTGGGTAACCTCGTGCTGCTATGCGGCTACCACCACCGCCTGCTACACAACAGCGACTGGACACTCCGCATGGTCAACGGCCACCCGGAGTTCACCCCACCAGCGTTCCTCGATCCCTGGCGAAGACCCAGAACCAACACCATCCACACCGCCCAACCCCGCGCCGCCTAACCGGAACCCCACCCCGCCCCTGCGGGGCCCCGGCAGATCTGGCAAGCAGCCACCCCGGCCGCTACCTGGCGACCCGATCCACTACGTCCACAATGGATCACAGGTCTCGCGGCGGCATGCCATCGCTTCGCCCTCGGCTTACCCGCCTCGAAGGGCCACCATGGCGTGCCCACCTGCACCCCATCGGGCCGAGCCAGCACAGGACGGATTGTCTTCGGCCGGACCGGCCGAGCCGCCCGCTTCGACGGCCGCGCGGGCCACCGAGTCGGCGTCGGCGACTTCGAAGGTGGTCATCCATACCGATTCGGTCGCGGTGGGGTCGCCGAAGATTCCGCCGATCTCGTGGCCGCCCCACAACCCGAACACCGCGCCGGACGGGTCGTTCAGCAGTGCCGCGCACCCCTGGTCGCCGTAGTCGGCCGAGATCACGGTGCCGCCCGCCTCGGTGGCTCGCTTCGCCGCGGCATCGCAGTCGGTGGAGGCGAAGTACATCAGCCACCCGGCGCCCTCGGGTGAACCGGCGACCGGCTGACCGCGCAACCAGGTCGGGGTGCCGTCCGGCTGGGTGGCGGGCACGAGGCTCATCAGCGGCTCCTTCGTCGGTTCGGTGACGACGATCGGGCCGATTCAGGCCAGTTTCCGGCCGCAATTTCCGAAGAGGGAGTTCCCCGGAGAGAAACGTTCCGTCCCGGCCGGGCACGAACCTTGACGGAAGGGGGATTCATGGAGTTCACGCTGCTGGGCCCGCGAAACAGCGGTGCGTGCTGGCCGCCCTGCTCTTCCAGGCGGGTCGCCAGGTGTCCACCGAGACCCTGATCGACCGGGTATGGGGCGCCGCCCGGCCGCCGGAGGTGCGCAACGCGCTGTACAGCTACGTCACCCGGCTGCGCAGGGCGCTGCGGCGCACCGGGGTGGAGCTGCGCAGAACGGACAACGGCTACCTCCTCGCAGTGTCCCCGGCGGCGGTCGACCTGCACCGGTTCACCCGGCTGGCGACCGGGAGCGCGTCCCAGCTCGACCGGGCCATCGCGGAATGGCGGGGCGAACCGCTCGACGGGCTCTCGGGTGCTTGGGCGGAGCAGGTCAGGACGGGATTGCACCACCGGTACGCCCGCTTGCTCGTGGACTGGGCGGACCGCGAACTGGCCGCGAAGAACCCGGCGCGGGTGGTCGACCGGCTCGGGCCGGCGCTCGACGAGTACCCGCACGCGGAATCCCTCCTCGTCCGGTTCCTGCGCGCGCTGCACGGGCAGGGCCGCACCGCCGAAGCCCTCGAGTGCTACGAGGCGTCCCGGCTCCGGCTGCGCGGTGACCTCGGCGCGCAGCCGGGAACCCCGCTGCGCGAACTGCACCTCGAACTGCTGCGAAGCGCGGTGGCACGACCGGAACGGACGACGCGGGTGCCAGCGGCCGGGCGCAGCCTCGTGCTGGGCCCGCTCTGCCAGGACGACGCCGCGAGCCAACTCGCGCAGCGCCTCGGGTACGACAGCGTCTCGGCGGACGGAGCGGGCGCCCGCACCGGCGCGCCACCCGGCCGGGACACGCGCGTGCGGGCCGACCTCGAATTCCGGCTGCTCGGCCGGGTGGAGCTGTTCGTCCGCGGCACCGCGGTCGACCTCGGCCCGGCGAAGCAGCGCTGCGTGCTGGCCGTGCTCCTGCACGCCGCGGGCGGGCGCGTCTCCACCGGGACGCTGATCGACCGGGTGTGGGGTTCGGCGCCTCCCGGCGGCGCGCGCGGCACGCTGTACAGCTACCTCACCCGGCTCCGGAAGGCGTTGCGCGGCACCGGAACCGACGTGCGGCGGCAGTCCGGCGGCTACCTCGTCGACGTCCCCGCCGACCGGCTCGACCTGCTGCGCATGGGCGCGCTCGCCGAAGCGGCCAATACCGCCGAAGCGCGGAACCGGGCGCGCCTGCTCGGCGAAGCGCTGGACCTGTGGCGCGGGGATCCGCTCGAAACGCTGGCAGGCGACTGGGTGACGCGGGTCAGGGCGGGTCTGCACCGGCAACGGCTCGCGCTGCTCACCGAATGGGCGGCGCTGCGGCTCGCCGAGGACGCCCCGGAGGACGTCGTCGCCAGACTGCGGCCCGCGGTCACCGCCTACCCGCTCGCGGAAGCGCTCGGAGCGCACCTGATGCGGGCGCTGCACGCGGCGGGCCACACCGCGGAGGCGCACGAGCGCTACCGGCGGACCGCGCGGCGGATGGCCGACGAGCTCGGCGCCGAGCCCGGCCACGTCCTCCGCGCCGCGCACGCCGCGATCGCACCGCCCCTCGGAAGTACACATCGGCCCCACGTCGCCGGTCCCATCGCGCGCCGGGCACGGCTGCCCGCCGCCTCCCGGAATCCGGTGCAATAAAGTTCCCGCTGGCTGTCGAGACCGCGCCATCGGCTCCGACTTGCCGGTGCAGGACGCCCGCAGGGGGCCGTCCGGACCTCGAGGAGCGAGACGTGAAGTACATGCTGCTGATCCACGTGAACCCCGCCGTCATGGCGACGCTGACCGACGAGGAACGAGCCTCCATCGGGGACGCGCACGGCGAGTTCATCAAGACCATCCAGGAATCCGGCGAGATGATCGGGACGCAGGCGCTCGCCGACCCGTCGAACACCGTGGTGGTGTCGGCTTCCGGCGGGGTGCCGGTGGTGACCGACGGCCCGTTCGGCGAGGCCAAGGAGGTCATGGGCGGTTACTACCTCGTCGACGTGGAGAGCAAGGAGCGCGCGATCGAGATCGCGAAGATGATCCCCGACCTCCAGTTCGACGGCCTGACCTCGATGGAGGTCCGGCCGGTGATGTTCTCCGCGGGGACAGACATGTGACCGGCTCGGGTTTCGACGCCGAGGACCTGCTGCGCCGCGTGGCGCCGCAGGTCCTCGGCGTGCTCGTCCGCAGGCACGGCCAGTTCGACGCGTGCGAGGACGCGGTCGCCGAAGCACTGCTCGCCGCGACGGCGCAATGGCCGGACCAGGGCGCACCGGCCGACCCGGTGGCGTGGCTGGTGACCGTCGCGGGCAGGCGGCTGACCGATCTCTACCGCAGCGAGCACGCGCGCCGCAGGCGGGAGGAAGCGGTGCACGCGCAGGCCCCCGCCGACGAGCGGCTCGCGCCCGCGGCGGGCGACGAGGCGCCGCAGCACTCCGACGACACGCTGAAGCTGCTCTTCCTGTGCTGCCACCCGGAACTGTCGCCGCCGTCCCAGATCGCGCTCACCCTGCGCGCGGTCGGCGGGCTCACCACGGCGCAGATCGCGACCGCGTTCCTGGTGCCGGAGGCGACCATGGCACAGCGGATCAGCAGGGCGAAGCAGCGCATCAAGGCGACCGGGGCGACGTTCGCGATGCCGGTGGCCGCCGAGCGCGCCGAGCGGCTCCGCGCGGTGCTGCACGTGCTGTACCTGATCTTCAACGAGGGCTACACCGCGACCTCGGGCCCCGATCTGCTCCGCACCGACCTGACCGTGGAGGCGATCAGGCTGACGCGCGCGGTGCACGGCCTGCTGCCCGGCGACGGCGAGGTGACCGGCCTGCTCGCGCTCATGCTGCTCACCGAGGCGCGCGCCGCCGCCCGCACCGGGCCCGGCGGGGAGCTGATCCCGCTCGCGGACCAGGATCGCGGGCGGTGGGACGCCGACGCCATCCGCGAAGGCGTCGCACTCGTCTCCGAGGGCCTGAAGGGGCCGACGCTCGGCGAGTACCTGCTCCAAGCCGCGATCGCCGCGGTGCACGGCGAAGCCCCGTCCGACTCCGAAACCGACTGGGCCGAGATCCAGTGGCTCTACCAGGTGCTCGACCGGGTGGCGGGCAACCCGATGGTGACGCTGAACCGCGCGGTGGCGATCGCGAAGGTCGACGGCCCGCGCGCCGGGCTCGCCCTGTTGTCCACTTTGGACGAAGACAAGCGGATCGCGGGGCACCACCGGGTCGACGCGGTGCGCGCGCACCTGCTGGAGCTGGCGGGCGACCACGCGGCCGCCCGCGAAAGCTACCTGCTCGCGGCCAAGCGCACGGTCAGCCTGCCCGAACAGCGGTACCTCGAAGAGCGGGCCGCGCGGCTGGGCTGAGCGCGCGGGCTCAGGACCGGGAAAGCTCGCCGTGCTCGTCCGAGTCGTTTTCGGACGCGCCGTAGAGCCCGTTCTTCACGGAGTCCAGAATGGACAGACCCTGGCCGACGAGGCCCGCCGCGATCTGGCCGAGGCCGTCGGTGCCGTTGAGGACGTTGACGTTGGCGCCCTGCAACCCGCTCGCCGCCTCCTTCACGATCTGCGGGAGCTGCTCGATGAGCGCCTGGTCCAGTGCCACCCTGTTGTGCGACGCGGCCGCCGCTGCCCTGATCTCCATCGCCTCGGCCTCCGCCCTGGCGAGCACGCGGACCCGCTCGGCGTCGGCTTCCGCGGGCTTCACGATCTCGGACACCAGCTGCTGCTGCCGCAGTTCCGCCTCGCGCACGGCCAGTTCGGTGCGCGCGTTGATGACGTCGCGCCACGCCTGCGCTTCGGCGAGCGGACCGGCCTGCGCGGCCTCCGCCTGCGCCTTGTCCACCTCGGCCTTGTACTTGGCCTGCACCACGGAGGTCTGCCGGGTGTACTCGGCCTGGCGGCGCGCCGACTCCTGCGCCGCCTCGGCCGCGGCCTGGTCCGCCTTCGCCTGCGCGATCTGCGCCTCCCGCTGGATCGCGGCGTTGTGCGGCGCGGCCATCGCCGAGATGTACCCGAGCTCCATGTCGTCGATCGACTGGATCTGCAGCGAGTCGATCGTCAGCCCGATCTTCGCCATTTCCACCGCGGACCCGTCGAGCACCTCGTTGGCCAGCTTCTGCCGCTCGGTCACGATCTCCTCGACCGTCATCGAGCCGACGATCGAGCGCAGGTGCCCGGCGAAGATGCGGCCGGTGAGCACCGACATCTGCTCCTGGTCGGACAGGAAGCGCTGCCCCGCGTTCACGATGCTCTCGGTGTCGTTGCCGACCTTGAACGCGATCACCGCGCGCACCTTGAGCGCGATCGCCTGCTTGGTCACGCAGTTCTCGGTGACCTCCGCCTCGGTCATGCTCAGTGTGAGGAAGCGGACCTTGCGGAAGAACGGGAGGATGAAGGCGCCGTGCCCGGTCACCACCCGGAACGGCGCGCCGCCCGCGGCCTTGTTCTTCCCACCCGAAATCAGCATCGCCTCGTCGGGCGCTGGCACGCGGTAACCGAACATCGTCGTTCTCCTAGTTGTCTTCGGGAAGGGTGGCGGGCTTGAACGGGTCCGTCCATTCGGTGACTTCGACGGTGCGCGCGCCGCGGGATTCGATCACGAGCACGTGCGTTCCCTTTGGCAGCGCGGTTTCGGAATACGCGAGGTATGTCTCCGAACCACCGCGGATCTTGACCAGCGCCTCGCCGGGGCCTGCCTCGCCGCGGGTGCCGATCAGCAGCACGCCGACACAACCGATCGGCGACGCGTCCGACGTCATCGAGCTCTCGTCCTCTTCTCCGTCCCCCGAAGCGGCGTCCTCGCGCCGCCACCGCAACGCTAGAGCATCGGCGCGGTGCGCCGCAGGTACTCCGGCGGAACTCGTTCGGCGAGCCAGACTCCGCTGGCGCTGACGTGGAACCGGTGCACGGCGGGCGGTTCGTTCCGCGGTCGACCTCGACGCGGTGGCCCTGGCCGGCCCTGATCCGGTTGCCCGATTCGTCGAGGGTGAAGCGGGGTTTGTCGTTGCGCCCCACCACGTCCGTTCGGGCGCGTGCCGCAGGTGCGGCGACCGGCGCTCGGAGACCTTTTCGAGTTCGTTCGGATCTGTTTTCCCGGCCATTGGGCCACCACGACTGGCCTAAGGCAACCAAACTCGGGCTCTTTTGGGCGAATAGTCCTATTCGTGGACCCCGAGCACGGCGGGCATCACCCGATGGCACTAAGGTCACGCGAAGCCAAGCTGTCTTGTGGTCAATTTTCCAGGGGCGGAACGGGAGGGGTAGTTGTGGCAGAGTCCGGTGCACACGAAGCCGTCGGGGGGAAGCTGACCGCCGATCAGATCACCGTCACCGAGCCAGGCATCATCCGGCGGGCGATCGGTGCGGCCGCCATCGGCAACGTCACCGAGTGGTTCGACTTCGGCGTCTTCGCCTATCTGCAGACCACCATCCAGAAGGTGTTCTTCACCGGCGCGAGCCAGACCGTCGCGACGATCGGGACGCTGGGCCTGTTCGCGGTCGCGTTCCTGGTTCGCCCGTTCGGCGGCATGTTCTTCGGCCCGCTCGGCGACCGGATCGGCCGCACGAAAGTCCTTTCGCTCACCGTGATCCTGATGGCGATCGGCACGTTCGCGATCGCGTTCATCCCGAGCTACGCCACGATCGGCGCGGCGGCGCCGATGCTGATGCTGCTGGCGAGGCTGCTGCAGGGCTTCTCCACCGGCGGCGAGTACGGCGGCGCGATGGCGTTCATCGCCGAGTACGCGCCGGACAAGCGCCGCGGCTTCCTCGGGAGCTGGCTCGAGTTCGGCACGCTCACCGGGTACGCGATCGGCGCCACCTGCGCCACGCTCATCACGAGCCTCATCCCCGAGGACGACCTGCTCAGCTGGGGCTGGCGGATCCCGTTCCTGATCTCGGGGCCGATCGGGCTGATCGGGCTCTACCTCCGGCTCAAGCTGGAGGAAACCCCGGCGTTCAAGGCGCTCGCCGCCGAGTCCGAGGGCAGGGAGGGCAAGCAGACCCTGCAGGAGATCAAGGACATCTTCGGCAAGTACTGGCGCCCGATGCTGGTGTGCGGCGGGCTGGTGCTCGTCTTCAACGTCACCAACTACATGCTCACCTCGTACGTCCCGACCTACCTCGAAGAGCCGCTCAAGGGCGCGGGGATCAGCTCGACCACGTCGCAGGTGATGCAGATCGTGGTGCTGCTGCTGATGATGGTGTTCATCACCTTCGTCGGGAAGCTGTCCGACAAGATCGGCAGGCGCCCGGTCATCTACACCGGCTGCGCGCTGATGATCGTGCTCGCCGTGCCGTCGGTGCTGCTGATGCGCGCCGGCGGGTTCTGGCCGGTGTTCATCGGCCTGGCGCTGATGGGCCTGATGCTGCTGTGCTTCAACAGCACGATGCCCTCGACGCTGCCCGCGCTGTTCCCGACCGAGATCCGCTACGGCGCGCTGGCGATCTCGTTCAACCTCGCGGTGTCGTTGTTCGGCGGCACCACGGCGGTGGTGACCGCGGGCCTGATCGCCGCGACCGGTGACCTGAACTGGCCCGGGTACTACCTCATCGCGGCGGGCATCATCGGCGCCATCGCCTGCTACTTCACGAAGGAGTCGGCGCGGAAGCCACTGCCGGGATCGCCCCCGGCGGCGGCCACCCGTGAAGAGGCCGAAGAGATGGCGGCGGCGTCCCAGCGCTAGCGCTGCCCGTCGAGACACGAAAACGGCGTGCCCGGAAGTTTCCGGGCACGCCGTTTTCGTGTTCAAGTCTTGGTTACCGCCCGCGGCGGGAAACCGCGGCGCTCACTCAGCCGACGGCACGAGCACCCGCTCGGGGCTGGTGCTCTTCAGTCGCGCACGGAACCACGCCGTGCCGACGCCGACAACGATGAAAACCACGGCCGCTTCCGCGGCGAGCGCAGCCCACATTGATGCCATTTCCTTCTCCTTGTTGACTGTGTCTGATGCAGACGAGGTGACCGGCGTACTGACGCTTGGTGGTTTCGTCACCGGCTCAACCGCGAATATCCCCGACTGCGTTTCCGCGCGCATCCCCTGTGCCTTGTGCGCTATACCACACTTTCCCTTGCGGGGTCCGGGATCGGGGCCCTGCGCCCGGCTTTGAAGCAGCGCTTACCGGAAGCGTGAAGCAAATCCACCGCCTCATTTGAGGTCGGCGACGTGCACGATGCGGTCCCGCCCGGTGCGCTTCGCGTGGTACAGCGCCATGTCCGCGGCGTCGAGCAGGCGCTGCACACCGGTGCCGGCCGCGGGGTACATCGCGGTGCCGAGCGAGGCCGACAGGTCCGCGATCTCGCGGACCTCTTCGTCCGAGTCGACCTTGAGCGCGATCTCCCGTACCGAGCCGCGGATCCGCTCGGCGACCGCGGCGAGGTCGACCGCCGAGATCTCGGGCAGCAGCACCACGAACTCCTCGCCGCCGAACCGGCCGACGGCGTCGTTCTGGTCGCGCACCTCGCCCTGGATGGCCGACGCCACCGCCTTCAGGACCGCGTCGCCCGCGAGGTGGCCGTAGGTGTCGTTGACGCGCTTGAAGTGGTCGAGGTCGATCATCAGCAGGCCGAGCGTGCTCTGCCGCCGTTCCGCCTGCGCCAGCGCGTGCTCGGCGATGGCGTGCCAGCCCGCGCTGTTGAGCAGGCCCGTCTTGTCGTCACGGGTCGCCGCCGTCTCGAGCTGCTTGACCAGCACCGTGCGGTGCAGGATGAGCATCGGCGGCAGCACCAGCACGGTGAGCCCCGGCAGCACGGTCAGCGCGAGCGCGTTGAACGCGCCGAGGCACAGCGTGGCCAGTTCCAGCGCGTTGTCGGCCCAGCCGCCGAACAGGTCGACGAAGGTGCGGCCCGGATCGTTCCTGGCCGGCAGCACCAGCAGCGCGTTCACCGTGAAGTGCACGACCAGTGCCAGCGCCACCGCGATCGAACCGAGCCACGGGGTCTCCATCGCGGCGCGCAGATCGGCCATCCCGAACGCGGTCAGCACCGCCTTCGACGCGTAGCAGGTGAGCACGAGGATGGTGGCGTTGCTGACCGTCCGGAACGGCGACACCCGGTGCAGGCGGTACCAGCTGCGCACCGCCAGGTGCAGGTACAGCACCACGGTCAGCGCGGCGGTGAGCTCGGCGGGCAGCAGCAGCACGCCCGCGAACAACCACACCGAGGTCATGTTGATGTGCGCGGAACCGGCCACCCGGCGGCGCACCCGCTCCACCTGCCTGCCCAGTTCGGCCTGGGCCACGGCGAGCACCACCAGCGCCGCCCACAGCGCGGTGGCCCGGCCGTCCACCGGCTCGTCACCGAGCCGCCGCACCGTCAGCACCACCGCGACGACCTCGCTCAGCAGGCAGTACGCGGTCACGTGGCGCCGCTGTTTCCACAGCGCCCAGTTACGAGGCATGACGAAAGAGTCGCGAACACGCCCCGCGGGTGCGTCTTGCGGTCTTCCGCTGCGCATACTCATAGTGTCCTCGACTGCCGCATGATCCCGGTCATCCCACCACAGGTCGTCCGCCACGGCGCGCGTGCTCGGTGTGACCGGTCCGCGACCGACAGCGGCGATCGACCGGATTTTTGCGTTTGAACGGCTTCTGAACAGGAAAAACTCAAGAGAGAATGATAAACCGTAGCCACTAGGAGGTTCTCGATGTCCCGTGACAACTGATTCGCGCCGAACCGCCCCTCGGTGCGAAGCGTCCCCCAGTGCCCACGTCCCCACTGAACGCAGGAGCCCTCCCATGAGCCGCGACAACTGAGCGTCCGCCCTCCCGTCCCCTCGCCCCACCGAAGAAAAGGGAAGACCGATGTCTCGCGACAACTGACCGAAACCCCAGCACCGACTCCCCCTCGGCACCGCCTCCAGCGCACCACCACGTTCCCGGCCCGGCCATGCCCGCCCCGGCGTCCCCGGCGGGTGTGCGATCCTGGCGCCGTGCACCGGATCGCTCCGCCGTGCTGCCACCGGTGGCGACCCCACCTAAGCTGAACGGCGCCGAACGGTACCCGCCTGCCGGGAGCCGGGCGCACGTGCAGCGTCGCGGGAAAGCGGAGGACCGCGTCATGGGGAGTGACATCAAGGCCACCATCCGGCCGGTCGGTGACCGCGTCGGCGTCTACGTCCAGCAGGGTGGCTGGTGGCTGAGCAACTCCGGCTGGGTCTCCGGCGACGACCGGACGCTGCTCGTCGACACCTGTGCCACCGAGCGCCGCACGCGCGCGCTGCTCGCCACGGTGAACCGGTACACCAGGCCGGGATCGCGCGATCTCGCGGTCGCGGTCACCCACGGGGACGGCGACCACGCGAACGGCGCCGGCCTGATCCACGGCCTGGGCGGCGAAGTGCTGGCCACGCCGAGCGCGGCGGCCGAGATCCTGTCCGGCCCGCACCTCTACCCCGAGGTCTTCGACTGCGCGGACTGGGGCGACATCGCTCCGCCCGCGAAGATCACGCCGATCACCAGCGCCCAGACCATCGACCTCGGCGGGATCACCGTTGAGGTGCACCCGGTCCCGTTCGTCGCGCACACCCGCGGCGATCTCGTGGTCGTGGTGCCCTCGGCGAAGGTCTTCTTCACCGGCGACCTGTTCTGCTCCGGCTCGTTCCCGACGCTGCAGGAAGGGTCGCTGCACGGCTGGCTCGACGCGCTGCGCTGGCTCGGCCGGTTCGAGGTGCACACCGCGATCCCCGGGCACGGCGAACCGAGCACGCAGCGCGGCCACCTGAGCCTGTCGACGTCCAACCACCTGCACTGGCTCGACGAAGTGACCCAGCCCGAGGTGTGCGACTACGACGCGCTGATGGACGAAGCCCGGCGGCGCTGGCCGTCGTGGGGCGGCCTCGAACGGGTCGCGCTGAACCTCCGCGCCGCGCACGCCGAGAACCACGGCTACCCGCTGGACGTCCCGGCCGCGCTGGCCGCGATGACGGCGGCGGCGGGCGGCAGGATCGCGCTGGCACTGTGATCGCGCTCGACGCGGTCGATCTGGGGCTCGTACACGCGTTGCAGGTCGACGCGCGTGCGCCGTTCAGCCGGATCGCGAGCGTGCTCGGGGTGTCCACGCAGACCGTCACCAGGCGCTACCGCCGCCTCCGCGCCGAAGCCTCGCTGCGGGTCGTCGGGCTGGCCGATCCGCACCGCGCGGCAGGCGAGCAGTGGCTGGTGCGGCTGACCGCGAGCCCGCACACCGCGCAGGACCTCGCGCACGCGCTGGCGCGGCGCGCGGACACGTCGTGGGTGAAGCTGTGCTCCGGCGGCACCGAGATCTTCGGCATCGTGCACGCCGCCGCCGCGGACGGGCACACGCTGCTGCTGCACGACATCCCGCGCACCGCGAGCATCACCGCGGTGTCGGCGCACTACCTGCTGCACAGCTACGTCGGCGGCCCTGCGGCGTGGCGCGGGCGCCCCGCGGTGCTGTCCGAGGAACAGCAACGGGAACTGGCGCCAGCCGAAGCTCCCCGGTCGACGGCGTCACTGTCCGAATCGGACTCGGCACTGCTCGTCGCGCTCGGCGAGGACGGCCGCGCGAGCCACACCGACCTCGCGGCCGCGACCGGGTGGAGCACCGCGACCGTCGCGCGCCGCCTCACCGAGCTCAGGTCGAGCGGCGCGATCTTCTACGACATCGACCTCCGCGCCGCCGTGCTGGGCGTGACCACGCAGGCGCTGCTGTGGATGTCGGTGGCGCCCGCGCACCTCGACGCGGTGGCGACCGCGCTCGCCGGGCACGCGGAACTGGCGTTCGTCGCGGCGACGACCGGGCCGAGCAACCTCGTCGCGAAAGCGCTCTGCGCCGACCCGCGCGCGCTGCACCGCTACCTGACCCGCCGGCTCGGCGCGTTCGAGGAGATCCGCGCGCTGGAGACCGCGCCGGTGCTCAGGACGCTGAAGTCGGCGGCCCCGCTGACGCGCTAGCGAACCAGGTGCCGTCGGGCCGCCGGACGAGCTGGGGAGCCGAGCGGGCCACGAGCAGCATGGCGAGCACGACCACCACGAGCGCGGCGACGATCGCCTGCACGACCACGAACGAACTGCCACCGTAGCTGCCGCCGTTGGGGTAGGTGGCCAGCGACAGCACCACGCTGACCGCGGTCGCCGCGACCCGGAACCGCGAGGTCCCGGCGGCGGCCGCGAGCGGGATCACCGCCCACAGCAGGTACCACGGCTGGAGCGTGATCTGCAGGACCATCACCGCGCCGAGCGAGACGCCGAGCCCGATGATCGGGCGGTAGCGCCACCGGAAGCTCGCCCACAGGAACTTCAGCGTGATGGCGGCGGCGGTGGCGTAGCCGAGCACGTTGAGGATCGGCACCAGCCCCTCGGTGTGGTTGCCGAGGCCGAGCGAGATCCCGAGCAGGCCACCGAGGCTGGCCAGCTCGGCGACCGGGGACAGCAGGCTGCGGACGAGCCCCGGCGTGCCGAGGTTCGCGACCCAGCCGAACCCGAGCCCGGACCCGAGGCACACCGCGACCAGCACCACGGCGAACACCACGAACATCGGCAGCGCGGCGCGGACCAGGTCGGCCACCTTGCCGTGCCAGCGCCGCGCGACCATCACCGCGAAGAACGGCAGCGCCACGATCGCGTACAGCTTCACCGCGACGCCGAGGGTGATCACGGCGGTGCCGAGCGCGATCCACCGCAGTTCGCCGTCGGCGAGCGGTGGCGGGCTGTCGCCCTTGACGCGCGCCGGGAGCCTGCGCAGCCCCAGTTCGAGCCCGGCCATCATCAGCCCGATCGCGAGCGAGTCGTTGTGCGCGCCCGCGACGAGGTGGAACAGCACGAGCGGGTTGATCGCGCCGAGCCACAGCGCGGTGGCCGGCGGCACGCCGAAGCGCTTCGCGAGCCGCGCCGCCGCCCACACGATCAGCGCGACGCCGATGAGCGCGAGGCCGCGGTGCAGCAGGACGCCGAGGATCGTGTTGTTGCCGGAGACCCCGGCCAGCCAGCCGCCGAGCCGGAAGTACAGCGGGCCGTACGGCGGCGACGTCTCGCGCCACAGCAGCGAGACGTTCGCGGTGAGCGGGTCGCCGACGCCGAGCGCCGCCGCGGGGCCGAGTGAGTACGGGTCCATGCCGCGGTGCACGATCTCGCTCTGCGCGAGATAGGCGTAGACGTCGCGGGAGAACAGCGGCGGGATCGCGATCAGCGGGGTCAGCCACATCGCGAGCGTGCGGCTGAGCTGGCGGTTGCTGGCCATGCGTGCGTTGCCGGGGCGCGCGAACCGGCCGAGCAGCAGCCAGGCGATCACCATCATCGCCATCCCGGCGAAGGCGACCGCGAGCGAAACGGTCGGGATGCGGACGAACAGCCGGAGCACCGGGATGTCCTGCACCGGGTTGAGCACCGGGGCGGCGCCCGCGCCGAGCGAGCCCGCGGCGAGCAGCAGCGCGCCGACCGTGCCGAGCCTGCGGACGACGTCGAGCGCACGGCGTTCGCCTTCTTCGAGCGGCAACGCGGGGGTACCGGCGATCTCCGGTGCGCTGATCCTGCTCACGGCCACGACCGGGAACGGTATCGCCCACCGCGACGGCCGCCGAACCGGGGCGGTGCGGGTCACCAGTCCCCGCGCACCGGCCTGCCCGCGCGCAGCCGGAACGAATTCTGCTTGATCGCGTCGGCGAGCGCCTGTTCCTGCGGGCTCGGCTCGCGCGGGCGGTTGACGAGCACGAACTCCAGGCTGCCGGGATCGGGCAGCCCGGCGGCGGGACCGATCGGGGCGAGCCCCGGCGGCAGCAGGGTCTCGGCGTGCACGATGAACCCGAGCCCGGCGAGCACACCGGCGCGCAGGCCCTGCTGGCTGTCGGCGACGCAGGTCAGGCGGTGTCCCAGCCCGGCGTTCTCCAGCGCGCGCAGCGCCGCCTCCCTGGTGAGACTGGGGTCGGGATAGGTGACCAGCGGGACCGGATCGGGCACCTCCGCCCGCGCGCCTTCGGGACCGGCCCAGACCAGGCGGTCGCGGTAGACCGGGGTGCCGTGCCGTTCGCCGGGACGGCGTTTGACGAGCACCAGGTCGAGCTGGTTCGCGCGCAGCCGCCGGTGCAGGGTCTCACTGCGCCCGACGGCCAGTTCGAGATCGACCGAGGGGTGGTGGGCCCGGAACTCCCGCAGCACCCGCGGCAGCTCCATCGCCACGACGTCCTCCGAGGCCCCGAACCGGAGCCGCCCGGTCAGCTCGCCGCCGCTGAAGTAGCGCTGCGCCTGCTCCTGCGCGGCGAGGATGGACCGCGCGAAGCCGAGCATCGCGGAGCCGTCGGGGGTCAGGTCGACGCGGTGGGTGTCCCGCAGGAACAGCTCGCGGCCGACGGCGAGTTCCAGTTTCGCGATATGGCCGCTGACCGTCGACTGGCGGAGGCCGAGCTGCTTGGCCGCGGCGGTGAACCCGCCGGTGCGCTCGACGGCGAGGAAGCTGCGCAGCAGCGCGGAGTCGAACACGGTCATCACGATCCTCGATAGCAGTTACCTCGCTCATCGTATTTCACAATCGCCATGACCGTCCTACCGTGGACTTCATGAAGGTCCCGTCGAAGCCGTCCCTCGACCTGTTCGTGCCGTTGATCCTGCTCACCGTGGGCGTGGCCAGCGTGCTGCCCGCCGCCGGCGCCTTCGCGGACGTGCTCGGCTGGGCCACGAAGATCGTCATCGGCCTGCTGTTCTTCATCTACGGCGCGCGGCTGTCGCCCGCGCAGGCGTGGGACGGCGTGAAGCAGTGGCGGCTGCACGGCGTGGTGCTCGCGGTGACCTTCGTGCTGTTCCCGCTGCTCGGCCTCGCCGCGCGCCTGCTCGTGCCCTCGGTGCTGACCCCCGACCTCTACACCGGGCTGCTGTTCCTGTGCCTGGTGCCCTCGACCGTGCAGTCGTCGATCGCGTTCACCTCGATGGCGCGCGGCAACGTGGCGGGCGCCATCGTCTCGGCCTCGTTCTCCAACATCATCGGCATCGTGCTGACCCCGCTGCTGGTGCTGGCGCTGATGAGCACGACGGGCGGGGGCATCGACGCGTCGTCCATCGTGGACATCGTGCTGCAGCTGCTGGCGCCGTTCGTGCTCGGTCAGCTGCTGCGCCCCTGGCTGCGCGCGCCGATGGAACGGCACGCGGCGAAGACGAAGCTCGTCGACCGCGGTTCGATCCTGCTCGTGGTGTACGCCGCGTTCAGCGAAGGCATGCGCCAGCACATCTGGGGCTCGGTGTCGGCGCTGCGGATCGTCGCGGTCGCGGTGGTGTGCGCCGTGCTGCTCGCCGTCGTGCTCGGGCTGACCGCGGTGCTCGGCAAGCGGCTCGGGTTCAGCAGGGCGGACCGCGTCGTGGTGTTGTTCTGCGGCTCGAAGAAGAGCCTCGCCGCGGGGCTGCCGATGGCGACGGTGTTCTTCGCCGGGCAGCCGGTCGGGCTCATCGTGCTGCCGCTGATGATCTTCCACCAGGTCCAGCTGATCGTCTGCTCGGTGCTGGCGCAGCGGTTCGCCCGCACCGCGCCTGCCGAGGACGCCAGCGCACCGCAGCCCGTCGGCACCGGCTCTTGACCTTGCTGGATTGCATGCAATAGCGTCCGATCGCATGCAATCCAATCAGGTGACGGTCGACGGGATCGCCCGTGCCGCCGAGGTGATCGACCCCGTGTTCCTCGGCACGCCCCAGTACCGCGCGGAACCCCTCGACGAAGTGGTCGGCGCGAAGGTCGTGGTGAAGGTCGAGACCGTCAACCCGGTCCGCTGCTTCAAGGGCAGGGGCGCGGACTTCCGGCTGGCGGCTACCGAGCCGGGCGCCACCGTGGTGTGCGCGTCGGCAGGCAACTTCGGCCAGGGAATCGCCTACGCCGCCCGCAAACGCGGTGCCGCCGCGGTCGTGTTCGCCTCGGCCGCGGTCACCGACAGCAAGCTCGCCAGGATGCGCCAGCTCGGCGCGGACGTCCGGCTCGTCGACGGTGACTTCGACGCGGCGAAGCTCGCCGGGATCTCCTTCGCCGAGACCGAGGGCCACGAATTCGTCGAGGACGGGCGCGACCCCGCGGTGTCCGAGGGCGCGGGGACCATCGGCCTCGAACTGACCCGCTGGCCGGATCCCTTCGACGCGGTCGTGCTGCCGCTGGGCAACGGCGCGCTGGCCGCCGGGGTCGGCCGCTGGGTGAAGGCGCACTCGCCGGCCACCGAGGTGATCGCGGTGAGCGCGGCCGGCGCGCCCGCGATGCACCGGTCGTGGCACTCCGGCCGGGTGGAGCCCACCGATGCCGTCGACACCATCGCCGAAGGGGTCGCGGTGCGCATCCCGATCCCGGAGGCGTTGCACGACATGGCGGACGTGGTCGACGACGTGGTGCTCGCCGACGACGAAACCGTCCTGCGCGCGATGCGGGCGCTGCTGGCTTCGACCGGGCTCGTCACCGAACCCGCGGGCGCGCTGGGCGTGGCCGCGATGCTGGCCGATCCCGCCCGGTTCGCGGGCAGGCCGGTGGCCACCGTGCTCACCGGGTCGAACCTGCCGAGCGACCGCGCGGCGGGCTGGCTGTGGGGGAAGGGCTGAGCGTGGGGCCGGAGGAAGCGGCCGAACTGATCCGCGCCCTCATCACCTCGGCGGGCAGGCCGTGACGACCGCACGGGACGAGCGGCGGCGGACGGTCGAAGACCTGTTGCAGCAACGGATTCTGTCCACCGAGATCGAACCGGGGCAGCGCGTCAACGAAAGCCAGCTCGCGGACGAACTCGGGCTCAGCCGGACCCCGGTGCGCGAAGCGCTGCTCCGGCTCGAAGGCCAGGGCTGGGTGCGGTTCGACCACGGCAGGGGCTTCGTCGTGACGCCGTTGAGCGCGGACGAGATCCGCGAGACCTACCCGATCATCGCCCAGCTCGAACAGCTCGCCGTCACCACGACCGGACAGGCGTTGCGCACCCTCGCACCGGTGCTCGGGAAGATCAACCGGGAGTTCGCGGACTCCGCCGAACCCGGCCGCTCGCACGAACTCGACGCGCGGTTCCACCGGACACTGGTTTCGCGGTGCGGCAACGGAAGACTGATCGCGCTGCTGGCGCGGCAGTGGCAGACACTGCGCCGGTACGAGCACTTCTACATGACCGACGCCGCCGATCACCGGCGGTCGGCGGAGCAGCACGCCGCGATCATCGCCGCGATCGAGGCCGGCGATCTCGTGGCGGCGGCGGAGAAGCTCGTCGACAACACGGTCGGGTCGATGTACGTGCTCCTCGACCGCCTCGGTTAGGCGGGCGGGGCCGCCACACCGATCTCGGGGAGTTCGTCCAAAGCGGTCGCGGGCAGGTCCCGCACCGAACCGAAGACGATCTCCTGCTGCCGCACGATCCGCTCGTCGACCAGCCGCCCGAGTGCGTAGGCGAGGCCGCCGGTCTGCCGGACGGTCCGGTCGTCCACCTTCGGCGCAGTCGAGGACGTGACCACGATCCCGGCCGCCTTCCCGTCCTGCGCCTGCGAAGCGCCGACGGTGAACGCCTCGCGCGGATTGGCGCCGGCCAGCACGAGGTGCTCCCGCAGCTTGCCGAGCATCGAATGCCACTCGACCACGTCGCCGGTCAGCTCGGTGCCCGACAGATCGGTCACCAGCAGCCGCTCACCGTCACCGTCCGCGCGGAAGCAGCGCGCGTACGCAGTGAGCGCGGCCAGCCAGAGCGCTTCGACCACCACGTCGTCGCGCTCCTCACCGCGCGCGAGTTCGGCCACGAGGCGCTCGCAGCAGCCCAGCACGAACTGGAGGTCGTCGAAGATCGCGGTCAGCTCGGCGAGCTTGCGCGCCGCCGGGCTGTGCAGCTCCCGCGCGGCGGACGGCGTCGCGGCACGGACCTCGGAGTGCGTTCCTGCCATGTGTTCGCTCCTCACCGCGGCCGGAGGTCAAGCTGACCGCGGATCGGCGCCGAACGGCGTCTCAGTTTGCGACACCGGACCTTCAGGGACGCCGACGCCGCAATCTCGGCCCCCGTCTTGGCGGTCGCCCGGTTGACCCTATCGCTGATAGAGTGAATCTATCAGCGATAGATTCGAGGGGTGGGGGACATGGGAATCAGGACGACATCGCGACCGCTGGCGCCGACGCGGTGGACGCCGCGGCTGAGGGTTCTCGTCGCGGTCTGCTCGATCGTGTTCACCGCGGGCACGGCGGTGCAGAACTTCGCCGTGATCACGCCGGAGCTGATGGCCCGCAGCATGGCTCTCGCCGGGCGCTCCGCCGCGGAGATCGCGGCGGAGTCGCCGGGGTTCGTGCACTCGCTGCGCCTGGTCGGCATCGTGTTCATCGCCGGGAACGCGCTCGGGGTACTGGCCTTCTGGCGCCGTTGGAGCTGGCTGTTCTGGGCGGCGCTCGCGGTCAACCTCGGCCAGGCGGCCGGTGTCGTGGCAGGCATGGTGCCGCCGACGGTCCTGCGCGCGTCGATCGACCTGCACGGCCCGGCGGGGGTGCTGCCGTCGCTCGTCACCGACGGCGGCGCGGTACTGCTTTCCCTGATCCTGCTCGGGTTCCTGCTGAAGTACCGGACGCCGTGGGCCCAGCTTCGGGACGGCTGAACGAGATCAGCGCGCGGCCGGTTTCGCGTCGCGGTCGAAGAGGGCGGCGGCGACCAGCAGGACCACGTTCAGCAGCGCGCGGTCCACGCGACCACCCCGCCACGCGGCGCGGATCATCCCACGGTGGGCGGCGAGGTGATCGGCGAGCAGGTCGTGGCCGAGGCCGTGTGCCCGGCCGAACCGCCGGTAGGCCTCGGCCCACTCCCGCCGCCCCATCGCGGTGCGCGCTTCGGACATGACGCTTTCGTAGGTTTCCTCGGACATGATCCCCTCCCCAGCGGGTGACCGTCACCCATATTTGCAGTCTATGCAGAGTTTGCATGCACTGCAAGTGTCAGCGCCACGCGCCGATGATGAGCGCGAGCGCGAGCAGTTTCAGCAGCCAGTCACCACCGTGAATGGCGGCGAGGCGCCACGGAACGCCGTCCCACAGCACCGAACCGGACAGCAGGACACCGGGGAAGGCGACCCACGACACCAGCGCCAGCACCAGCGCGCCGCCGACACCGCCGACACCGAACTGGGCGGCGAACCCGGCGAACACGACCGCGAGCACCGCGGTGCGCACCAGCTCCACGAGCATCTTCCACGGCGCCGGCCGCATCAGGTCCTTTTCGGACACTTCACCCCCGGCGAGCAGGGCGGCGCGCTGGGCGCCGAACACGGCGTACCAAGTGGAACTCACCACGAACGCGGCCACGGCAGACACCAGCACGGCGAAAACGTTGATCTCGATCACTGCGCTCTCCTTCGATTTCGCGAGGGGTGCGTTCCCCGCTCACAAGGGATGTAGCGACCGCTCAGCGGTTTTCGACATCGCATTATGTGATACAGGTCACACAACAGTGTGAACCGGTGCGTCCGCGGTGTTCCAGTCGTGGCCCACTTCGAGTGGCGCGTCGCCGGGCGGTGTGTTTCCCTGCCGCAAAGGCAGCGACCCGAGGCACAGCATGATCATCATTTCGACCCAGGCGATGCGGCCGTGGACCGTCTCGATCGCCGGCGACACGACCACCTTCAGCGCGGTGTCCGCGGTGTCCGCGGTGTCCTCGGTGGACGACCACACCGCGGACGCCGCGCTCCCCCGCGTCTGGGGCGGGCGGGGGCTCGGCGTGCACCGGGTGGACCTGCCCGGCCTCCACGCCTCGCTCGTCGAAACCATGAAGCACCCCGCCTACTGGGCCGCCCGCGCCCGGCACGGGCTGAGCACCGGGCGCGGCACCACCGAGGCGTGGTCGATGCCGCACCACGACACCGACGACGACTTCGTCTACTTCACCGGGCCGTGCGGCAACCCCGGCAGCGACGTCGGCTACCGGTCCGCCGCGGTGTTCACCATCGAGCTGGTCGACCTCCGCGGCCTCCGCGTCCGCCTCACTGCCCACCTCTCCCCCGCCAGCTAGCCACCCCGCACCGCGGCGGCGGTGGCGAGTTCGGTGCGGTTCGCAACGCCGAGCTTCGCGTACACGTGCGACAGGTGCGTTTTGACGGTGCCCCTGCTCATGAACAGCTTCGAGCCGATCTCCGGGTTGTTGAGCCCGGCCACGGCGAGGTCGACCACCTGCGATTCGGTCGGCGTCAGGCTGGCCCACCCGCTCGACGGACGCCCTCGCGAGCCGCGGGTGCGCCGCGCGAAGGCCACCGCGTCGTCGAGCGGCATCGCGGCCGCGCGCAGCTCGGCTGTCTTCGGCGCGCCGAGTTCGGCCACCGCGACGGCCAGCAGATCGTCCACAGTGGACTGCTCGGCGGGGCACCTTGGGTAGCCCATCTCCTCGCGCGCCCCGTCCGCGGCGGCCACCAGCCGCACGGCGTCCACCGTCCGGCCCGCGCCCGCGTGCACCGTTGCCAGCGCGTCGAGGCTGTCCGCGTATCCGGTCCGCAGGCCGTGCTCGACGCGAAGGCCGAGCGCTTCGTGGTACCGGTCGGCGGCGCGGTCGAGGTCCTCCCGCGCGGTGAGATGCCCCTGCTGGTCGAGCACGTCCGCGAGGATCCGCGGCATGCCAACGGCTTTGGCGACCGCAAGCCCGCGTTCGGCCGCCTCGGCGGCTTCCGGCACGCGACCGGCACCCCGCAAGGCCGCGGCCAACCCGGACTGGGCGATCGCGGACGAGTACACCGCACCGGGGAGGACGTCGCGCTCGAACCACGCCACCGCGTCGTCGAAATCGCCCTTCCAGCGCCGCAGCTCGCCCACGATCCGCGCGACGCCCGGCACGAACGCGTTCGTGCCGGACACCAGCCGCACGAACGCTTCCATCAGTTCCAGCCCGGCGTCCGGGTTGCCGGAAAGGCCGAGCACGAGTGCGAGCTGCCCGCGCGCGCTGCTCACCCGGTGCAGGTCGGCGAGCGGCTCCGCGACCTCGACGGCCTGCTCCGCGAATCGCCTCGCCCGTGCCAGATCGCCGCCGTACAACGCGATCGACGACCGGCAGGCGAGCACGGTCGCGGCGATCCCCCGGTCCGCGCGACGAAGCAGGCCCTCCGCCGCTTCGGCCAGCACCGCGTCGGCTTCGGTGGCGCGGTCACCGAGCTGCAGCACGATCCCGCGCAACGCCATCGCGCTGTCCCTGGTAACCGACCCCGGCTCGGCGGCGCGCTCCGCGTCGAGGGCCAGCTTCTCGGCGGCGGCCAGGTCCGAGAACAACCGGCCGAGCGCGTGCAGGCCAAGGCAGCGCGCCCGGAGCCGTTCGTCGCCGAGCTCCGTCGCGATCTCCAGCCCGCGCTCCGCCGCGCCGTGATCGAGCGGTGCGGTCGTGTCGGCGACCTCGGCGATCCCGATCAGCAGCCGCACCTGCAGCGCCGAGCGCTCGTCCGGCACCAGGTCGGCGGCGCGCCGCAGGTAGGCCATTCCCTCGTGCCCGCGCCCGTGCACGTTCCAGAGCCACGCCGTCGCCGCGGCCAGCCGCCTGCCGCGGCCGGGATCGGCCGCGGCCAGCCCCCAGTCCAGCGCCCCGCGCAGGTTTTCCTGTTCGGGCTGCAGAAGCGCGCGCCACGCGTCCTTGTCGCGATCGAGTTCGGGTTCCGCGGTTTCGGCGAGGGAAAGGTAGAAATCGAGGTGGCGCTCGCGGGCGCCGTCGTTTTCCCCCGCCTCGCCCAGTTTCGCGGCCGCGTAGTCGCGGATCGTCTCCAGCAGGCGGAACCGGGCCTGGCCGTCGTGCTCCTCGACGAACACCAGCGACTTGTCGACGAGCCGCCCCAGCGAATCGAGCACCCCGCCCTCGCCGGCCGTCCCGCCCGCGCACACCGAGCGCGCCGCGCCGAGCGTGCACCCGCCCGCGAACACCGCGAGCCTGCGCAGCACGATCCGGTCGGGCTCGTCGAGCAGGCCGTGGCTCCAGTCGACGGAGGCGGCCAGTGTCTGCTGGCGGGCGGCGACGCCGCGCGGGCCGCGGACGAGCAGCGCGAACCGGTCGTCGAGGCCGGATTCGATCTGCTGCGGCGTCAGGGTGCGCAGCCAGGCGGCGGCCAGTTCGAGCGCGAGCGGGATCCCGTCGAGCCGCGCGCACATCGTGCGCACCGCGGCCGCGCCGGAACTGTCCACTGTGAACGACGGCCGCACCGCGCTCGCCCGCTCCGCGAACAGCGCGACGGCTTCGTCCGCGTCGAGCGTCGGCACCCGCCACAGGGTTTCCCCCGGCACGCCGAGCGGCTCCCGGCTCGTGGTGAGGACGGTGACCTCGGGGCACGAGCGCAGGAGCGCGCCCGCGATCTCGGCGGCTTCGTCGAGCACGTGCTCGCAGTTGTCCAGGCAGAGCAGGGTCTTGCGGTCTCGCAGGTGCGAGACGGTCGAAGCGAGCGGCCCGCCGACCGGCTCGACGAGGACACCAGCCGACGCGGCGACCAGCTCGGCCACGCCCGCGCCGGTGACCGGGGCGAGGTCGACCCACCACACGCCGTCCAGCCAGCGCTCGGCCAGGTCCGCCGCGACCTGCGCGGCGAGCCGCGTCTTGCCGCAGCCGCCGGGACCGGAGAGGGTGACCAGGCGGTCGGCGGCCAGGAGCCGCCGTAGGCCGGCCAGTTCGCTTTCGCGGCCGACGAAGGTGGTGAACTGGATCGGCAGCGAATGGGGCACCGCGGAGAGCGAGCGCGGCGCCACCCCGCCGGAGTCCGCTTCGGACAGTGCGAAGAGGCGTTCCGGGGCGGCCAGGTCGCGGAGCAGGTGCACCCCGAGGTCGTGCGGCACCAGACCACCAGGTGGTTCGCCGAGTGCCGCGACGGCAGGCGCGGACAGCAGGAGCTGGCCGGGGTTCGCCGCTTCGAGCAGGCGCTCGGCGCGGCGAACGGCGGCACCGGCCGCCGCGCCGCCCTGCCGCACGCGGGCCGCTCCGGTGTGCACGGCCATCGCCGCGCGGGTGTCGTGCGCACGCCGGTCGAGGGCGGCCGAAACGGCGTCACGCACCGAGCCGAACGTCTCGGCGGCCACCCCGGTCGCGCACAGGATGGCGACGGTGCGCACCGGCGCGAACGCACCTGGCGGGAGGTCGGTGTCCATAGTGGGGTGAGCATGCCACCGCGAGCCGCCCGCCGTACCGCTTTTTACCGGAGTTTTGCCAGGTGGGAAGCATCTTCGAGACCCGGCCGGATCCGGTGGGGAACTGGCGGCTCAGGCGACCGGTTCGAGGAAGACCAGCGGGATCTCGCGGCTCGTCTTCGTCTGGTACTCGGCGTAGTTGCGGAACTCGGCAGTCACCTTGGGCCACAGCTCCGCGCGCTCTTCGGCGGAAGCCACGCGCGCCCGCATCGGCCGCGGCGCCTCGCCCCGCAACGCCACCTCGACGTCGGGGTTCGCCGAGAGGTTCAGCAACCAGGCGGGCGGCTTGTCGTCACCGCCACGCGAGGCCACCACGACCAGGGTGTCCCCGTCCTGCCATGGCGAGGTGAGCATGACCGTGCGCCGCGCACCGGACTTCCGGCCGGTCGTGGTCAGCTCCAGCACCGGCATCTTGGACAGTTCCCAGCCCATTTTGCCACCGCTGAGCTTGAGCACCCCGCGGTGGATTCCGTTCATGGCCTTCAACACGAAGTCACTCGGCATGAAGGTGAACGTACTCAGGTGGCGGGTACTTCGCCGACCGCGCACCACATGAACGGACCGGCCTCGCGCTCGGCCTCGGTGATTTCGTCGTCGGGGCGCCAGTCCGCGAGGTGCACGATTCCCGGCTCCAGCAGGGAATACCCGCCGAACCACCGCTCGACGTCCGCGCGCGTGCGCAGGAAAGCGGGATTCTGCGTGTTCTTGTACTGCTCGGCGAGCCGGGCGATCTGCGCGGCACCCTCGTTGTCGCTGTCCTCGTTGCAGATGTGCGACAGGGCGAGCCAGCTTCCCGGCGCGAACTCGTCGTGGTACTGGCGGACCAGCGCGTCGACGTCGGTCTCACCGCCGACGAAGTGCAGCACGGACACCAGCAGCACGCACACCGGCTTGGACAGGTCGAGCAGGCGCTGGGTCGTCTCGTGCTCGAACACCGACACCGGGTCGCGCAGGTCGGCCTGCACGATCCCGGCCCAGTCCAGCGCGTCCTGCTCGGTGAGGATGTGGTCCGAGTGCGCCGCGGCCACCGGCTCGTAGTCGACGTAGACGACGCGGCCCTCGTCGGCGCGGGCATGGCTCGCGACGGTCTCGTGCACGTTGCCCACCGTCGGCACGCCGGAGCCGAGGTCGAGGAACTGCGTGATCCCGTTGTCCAGCGCGGCGCGGACCACCCTGCCGAGGAACCGGCGGTTCGCCATCGCGAGCGGTTTGATCAGCGGGAACTGCTTGACGGCCTGGTCGGCGAAGTACCGGTCGACAGCCCAGTTCGTGGTGCCGCCGAGATAGGCGTCGTAGATCCGGGCGGAGGAGGCCTCCTCCAGGTTGACGCCTTCCGGCGCGGCGGGTGCGTTTTCGCCCGTTGTGCTCATCCGTGTGCTCCCAACCACATTCACGTGCCGTCGGGGGCGAAGCCTAGCGCTGCCGTTGTACGGGGTTCAGCCGCCGTCGGCTCAGCTGCGAAACGCCAGCTTGGCGATCTCGGCCTCGAAGTCGAACCACTCGGGCTCGTCGCCGCCGGGCACCTGCTCGTAGCTGCGGTCGAGGAACGCGGCGAGCTCCTGCGCCGGCGCCTCCAGCACGGCGGCACCGTCGGGCGCCTCCAGCTCGAAGATGATCTTCGACGCGTCGGCACCCGGGCTGATCCGCACGTCACCGTCGCCGGACGGGGCCAGCAGGCCGTCCGCGAGGAGGTCACGGCTGAACATCCACCGGACCGTGCCGCGGCCGGAGTGGAACGCGGCGACGACCGCGTACGGGTCGTCGGAGTCGTATTCGAGTTCGACACGCACCGGCAGGGGGTTCGCGCCGAAGGTGCGCAACCCGAAGACGACTTCCGCACTGGCGGAACGATGCTCGTTGCCCACGGTTCATACCCCTTCCGTGCCGTGGCCTTTCTTGATCTTGCCTCTACAAATAACGCCCTGTGATGCCAAACGACACGCGTCTGAAGATTATTCACACCTTCGGAGGAGACTTGGGTCGCATTTTTCCAGGAGATGGACGCAGTGTTATGAGGTCCGTCACAAGACTAGGGCTTGGGACTGTCATTTCGGTGACACGTGCACTTTCGGCCCGCAAACGCTGCCGATGTGTCCCTCCGCGGGCGCCGCACCAGCGGACGAGCGCGGCGCCCTGCCAGGTCAGAGCACCTCGCGCAGCTTCGCCGCGAACCCGGCGGGATCGAAGACGAACCCGACGTGGTCACCGGGGAACAGCACGGTCTCGGTGCCGAGCAGTTTCGCGACGGCGTCCGCGGCGAGCTTGGCGGGCTGGTCCGCCGACGACCCGGCGCCACCGCCGAGCACGATCCTCGTCGAAGCGGTGGCGAGCGCGTCCACATCGGGTTCGAACGCGCCGATTTCGGCGATCATGTGCCCGAGGAACACGTCGAAGTTGGCCCGCATCCGCGCGTACTCCGCCGGGTCCGGCTCCGGGCCGTCGTCACCGGGGCCGTCCAGCTCGGCGATCTCCATGAACTTCGCCATCGCGGCGTCGACGCCGTCCCTGCGGTAGACCTCGGTCAGCTCGTCGTCCGCGGTGAAGGCCGCCGGCAGCAGCGTGGTCACCGGCGGCTCGTGCGCCACCAGCACCCGGACCAGGCCGGGGTGCTTCGCGGTGAGCGCGAGGCCGGTGATCGCGCCGCCGCTGCTGCCGAAGACGAGCGCGGGCTCGCTGGTGACGGCCGCCAGCAGCCGTGCCGCGTCGTCGGCCTGCGTGTCGATGGTGATGTCGGCGCCGGGGTCGTCGCGGGTGCTGCCGGAGATCCCCCGCGAGTCGTAGGTGACCACGGTGTGGTCCGCGGCGAGATCCTCGGCGAGCCGGGAGAACTCGGCGCTCTCCATCGCCCCGCCCGGGATCAGCAGCAGCACCGGGCCGGTGCCCCTGACCTGGTAGCGCAGCCGCGCGCCCGGTACGGCCAAAAACTGTTCCTCGACCATGTCCCTGTCCTCACCTCGTCCGGCGCCCGGCGGCGCCGCTTGCCGGGTGGTCGGTCGCGGGCCGCCGGATCGGACACGGGCGGGCGAGGAAGGTTCCGGCTCAGTTCGGGAGTGCCCGTTCGGCGGGCCCGCTGTAGTGGCTCAGCGGCCGGATCAACGCGTTCGCCGCGAACTGCTCGGTGATGTGCGCGGTCCACCCGGTGATCCGCGCGGCCACGAAGATCGGCGTGAACGCGGGCGTGTCGAACCCCATCAGGTGGTAGGCGGGCCCCGCGGGGTAGTCGAGGTTCGGGTGCAGGCCCTTCTCCCGCAGCATCGCGCGGGCCAGCGCTTCGTAGGTGTCGAGCAGCTCGTGGCCACCGCGCGCTTCCACGACGTCCTGCAGGGCCGCGCGCATCGCGGGCACGCGCGAGTCGCCCTTCTTGTACACCCGGTGACCGAAGCCCATGATCTTCTTCTTCGCGGCCAGCGCGTCGGCGAGCCAGCCTTCGGCGGCGTCGGGCGAGCCGATCTCGGTGAGCATCGCCATCACGGCCTCGTTCGCGCCGCCGTGCAACGACCCCTTGAGCGCGCCGATCGCGGCGGTCACCGCACTGTACATATCGGACAGTGTCGAAGTGACCACCCTGGAGGTGAACGTCGAGGCGTTGAAGCTGTGCTCCGCGTAGAGCACGAGCGAGGTTTCGAAGGCGCGCACGACCGGCGGTTCGGGAACCTCCCCGAAGGTCAGGTGGAGCAGGTTCTCCGCGAACCCGAGATCGTCGCGCGCCGGGATGGGTTCGAGCCCGCGCCCGCGCCGCTGCGCCAGTGCGACGACGGCGGGCAGCGCCGAGAACAGCCGCAGCGCCTTGCGCCGGTTCGAGCGGGGCGAGTTGTCATCCTCGACGGGGTCGTGCGCGCCGAGGATGCTGACGGCCGTGCGCAGCGTGTCCATCGGATGCGCCGAGGCGGGCAGCCGCATCAGCGTGTCGACGAGGCTCGAACTCAGCTTGCGGTGCGCGCGCTCGAAGTCGGTCTGCTCGGCGAGCTGGTGCGGCGTGGGCAGTTCGCCGTGCCACAGCAGGTAGGCGACCTCCTCGAACCCGCACTGCGCGGCGAGGTCCTGCACCGGGTAGCCGCGATAGGTGAGCGAGTTGGTCTCCGGGTTGACCATCGAGATCGCCGTGGTGTCGACCGTGACACCGTCGAGTCCCTTGTGGATGGTGCCCTGTTCGTTGACCGCGGACATCAATGTCCTCCTCAGAGCCGGAAGTCGAAAACGGATTCGTCGAAAGCGCGATAGCTTTCGTAGCCGAGAAGGTCGTAGAGATCGCGCCGGTGCTGCATGGCGTCCACGAGCGACTCCTGGGTGCCCTCGGCGGCGATCGTGGCGAGGCCGGTGTCGGCGGCGTGCATCGCCAGCCGCAGCAGGGTCACCGGGTAGATCACCAGGTTCACCCCCACCGACTCCAATGTGGACACCGAGAGCAGTTCGCTCTTGCCGAACTCGGTCATGTTGGCCAGGATCGGCACGTCCACCGCGGCGCGGATCGCTTCGAAGTCCTTCGCGTCCGCCATCGCCTCGGGGAAGATGAGGTCGGCGCCCGCGTCGGCGTAGGCCTTCGCCCGCGTGATCGCCTCGGCCATGCCGTGCACGGCCTTCGCGTCGGTCCGCGCGGCGATCACGAACGACGGGTCGCGCCTCGCCGCCACCGCCGCGGAGATCCGGCGCACCGCGGTCGCCGTGTCGACCACGTCCTTGCCGTCGAGGTGCCCGCAGCGCTTCGGGTTCACCTGGTCCTCGATGTGCAGCCCGGCCACACCGGAGTCTTCGAGGAGCTGCACCGTGCGCGCCACGTTCATCGGCTCGCCGAACCCGGTGTCCGCGTCCACGATGCCCGGCAGGTCCGTCACCCTGGCCACCTGCCTCGCCCGGTCCGCGACCTCGGTCAGCGTGGTGAGCCCGATATCGGGCAACCCGAGTTCGGCGGAGATCACCGCGCCCGAGAGGTACACGCCGTCGTATCCCCGCCGCTGGATCAGCTTCGCGGACAACGGGTTGAAGGCGCCGGGGAAGCGCAGCAGCCGCCCCGAAGCGAGCCCCGTGCGGAACACCGCGCGCTTTTCGGCGGCGGACCTGGTGGCGTGCGACATCAGAAGATTCCCTTCGTGGCGGCCGGTCCGTCCGAGCTGACCGGCAGGGTCAGCTCGGCGACCTCGCGCGCGGTCAGCGCGGGAAGCCGTTGGACGGTATCGAGGAATTCCCGCTGTGCCGCGGGTTTCACCACCCCGTCGGCGAGTTCGCGGAACTTCGCGAGGTACTGCTCGCGGGCGAAGGGGCGCGCGCCGAGCGGATGCGCGTCGGCGACCGCGATCTCGTCGGTCAGTGTGCTCCCATCGGTGAACTCGATCTCGACGCGCCCGCCGAACGCCTGCTGCGCCGGATCCGTCGCGTGGTACCGGCGTGTCCACTGTGGATCTTCGGCGGTGCTGATCTTCCGCCACAGTGCCACGGTTTCGGGCCGGGTGGCGCGGGCGCGGCCGTAGGAACGCTCGTGGTGCCACTCGCCGTCCTCCAGCGCGACGGCGAAGATGTAGGGCACCGAGTGGTCCAGCGTCTCCCGGCTGGCCGTGGGGTCGTACTTCTGCGGGTCGCCGGAACCGGACCCGATCACGTGGTGCGTGTGGTGGCTGGTGTGGATGACGATCCGGCGCACCCGCCCGAGGTCGACCTTCGGGCCGAGTGCGCGGGCGAGGTCGATCAGCGCCTGGCTCTGGTACTCGGCGGAGTGCTCCTTGGTGTAGGTGTCCAGGATCGCGCGCTTCGCTTCGCCCGGCGCGGGCAGCGGCACGGTGTACTCGGTGTCGGAACCACCGAGCAACCACGCGATCACCCCGTCCTCGCCCTCGTAGACCGGGCTCGGCGAGCCTTCCCCGCGCATCGCCCTGTCGACGGCCTCGATCGCGGCCTTCCCCGCGAAAGCGGGCGCGTACGCCTTCCACGACGAGATCTCACCCTTGCGCGACTGCCTGGTCGTGGTCGTGGTGTGCAGTGCCTGCCCGATCGCCTGGTACACGATTTCGGCCGGGAGCCCGAGCAGCGCGCCGATCCCCCCGGCGACGGCGGGGCCGAGATGGGCGATGTGGTCGATCCGGTGCTCGTGCAGGCAGATCCCCTTCACCAGCGCGACCTGCAGCTCGTACCCCGCGGCGATGCCGCGCACGAGATCGGCGCCGCCGCGGCCGGTGTGCTGCGCGACGGCCAGGATCGGCGGGATGGTGTCACCCGGGTGGGAGTAGTCGGCGGCGAGGAACGTGTCGTGGAAGTCCAGCTCCCGCACCGCGACGCCGTTCGCCCACGCCGCCCACTCGGGCGAGACGCGCGCGACGGCGCCGAACACGGTCGCGCCGGGCGTGGCGGGGTGGCACAGCGCCTGCTCCCTCGCCGCGCGCACCGGCCGCCTCGCCAGCGACGCCGCCGCGACGGCCGCGTTGTCGATCACCCGGTTGACCACCATCTCGGCGGTTTCGGCGGGTACCTCGACGGCGTCGGTCGCGACCGCCGCGAGCTTCCACGCGAGCTGTTCCTCGCGCGGCAGCCGTTTCGCCGACGGGTGGCTGCGGACGGTGTGCTCGATCATCGCGCCCCTTCGAGTAAATCTTGTGGTGCTTGATCGTGAGCGTGGCACGCGCTCGAAACCCCGTCCATGACTTGGCATTGTGAAGTTCTGTGCGAACATCGACCGGAGTTGTGAAGACTGTGAAGGAGCGTTGAAGTGGAGAAGACGTTCGCGGGCGGGCGGTTGCGGCACCTGCGCGAGGGCCGGTCGATGAGCCAGGCCGAACTCGCGCGGCTGCTGGAGATCTCGCCGAGCTACGTCAACCAGATCGAGCACAACACCAGGCCGCTGACGCCCGCCGTGCTCGTCCGGCTCACCGAGACCTTCGGGGTGGACGCCGAGTTCTTCGCCGCGAAGGACACCGCGCGCCTGCTCGCCGACGTCCGCGAGGTGCTGACGGACGACACGATCGGCGAGCGCCTCTCCCCCGGCGAACTGGACGAGCTGGCGACCAACCTCCCGTCGGTGGCCAGGACGCTGGTCCGCCTGCACCGCCGCTACCGCGACGCGACCGAAAGCCTCGCCACGCTCCTGGAGGGGCACGGCGCGGAGACCGCGCGCCAGCCGCACGAAGAGGTTCGCGACTACTTCTACCAGCGGCAGAACCACGTCGCCGAGCTGGACGAGCACGCCGAGGGCCTGGCCGTCGAACTGGGACTGCGGCCGGGCGAGGTGCGCACGGCGCTCGCCGCACGGCTCGCCGATCGGCACGGCATCAAGGTCACTTCGGACGGGCTCGCTCCTTCGGCGCAGCACCGGTTCGACCCGGCGGAGAAGGTGCTGAGGCTCGCCCCCGGCCTGCGACCGGGTCAGGCCGCCTTCCGGATGGCCTCGGAGCTGGCCCTGCTCGAAGCGCGCGACACGATCGACGAGCTGGCCACCGCCGCGACCTTCGCGAACGAGACCTCGCGGCGGCTCGCCCGGATCGGGCTCGCGAACTACTTCGCGGGCGCGCTCGTGCTCCCCTACCGGACGTTCCTCGGTGTCGCCGAGCGGTACCGGTACGACATCACCCGCCTGTGCGACCACTTCGGCATGGGCTTCGAAACCGTCTGCCACCGGCTGTCCACCTTGCAGCGCCGGGGCACCAGAGGGGTGCCGTTCTCGTTCGTCCGCTCCGATCGCGCGGGAAACCTGTCGAAACGCCAGTCCGCCACAGGTTTCCACTTCTCCCGCGTCGGCGGCACGTGTCCACTGTGGATCATCTACGAAGCGTTCGGCGCGCCGGGGCGCGTGCTCACCCAGATCGCGGAGCTGCCCGACGGCAAGAAGTACTTCTGGATCGCGCGGACCGTGACGCGCCCCGCCGCGCACGGCGAGCCTGGCAAGACCTTCGCGATCGGGCTCGGCTGCGAACTGCGGCACGCGCGGCGGCTGGTCTACTCCGACGGGCTCGCGCTCGGCGCTGGCGCCGCGGTGACCCCGATCGGCATGGGCTGCAAGGTGTGCGAGCGACCGGCCTGCCCGCAGCGCGCGTTCCCCGCGATCGGCAAGGACCTCCTCGTCGACGAGCACAGCAGCACGTTCGTCCCGTACCCCGCAACGTGACGGCAAGCACCGCGGCACGCCTCGACATAGTAGGACGTCCTACTTTATGGTGCTTCCAGGTCCACGGTACGGGGAAGACCGGTGCGAAACCGGCGCGGTCCCGCCACTGTGACCGGAAGAGCGGCGTGCCAGCGGCAATCCCGGCGCACCGCCGATCCGGCGAGCCAGGATACCGGCCGTGGACGTCCGTGTTTTCCACGAGGATGGAGTAGGCACGCATGTCTTCACGCGCGCGAAAAGAGCTGCACCACTACATTTCCGGCAAGCCGGTGCCCGGTTCCTCCGGCCGCTTCGGCGAGGTGTTCGATCCCAGTACCGGGGAGGTCCAGGCCACCGTCCCGCTCGCTTCCGCCGCCGAGGTCGCGGACGTGGTCGCCGATTCGGTTGCGGCGCAGCGGGACTGGGCCCGCTGGAACCCGCAGCGCCGCGCCAGGGTGCTGATGCGGTTCGTCGATCTGGTCAGGGCCAACGAGGACGAGCTGGCGAGGCTGCTCTCCGCCGAGCACGGCAAGACCGTCCCCGACGCGAAGGGCGACATCCAGCGCGGCCTCGAAGTCGTCGAGTTCGCGATCGGCATCCCGCACCTGCTCAAGGGCGAGTACTCGGACAGCGCGGGCACCGGGATCGACGTCTACTCGATGCGCCAGCCGCTCGGTGTCGTCGCCGGGATCACGCCGTTCAACTTCCCCGCGATGATCCCGCTGTGGAAGGCCGCGCCCGCGATCGCGTGCGGTAACGCGTTCGTGCTCAAACCGTCCGAACGCGACCCGTCGGTCCCGTTGCGGCTCGCCGAACTGTTCCTCGAAGCCGGCCTCCCGCCGGGTGTGTTCAACGTGGTCAACGGGGACAAGGAAGCCGTCGACGCGCTGCTGACCGATCCCCGCGTCGAGGCGGTCGGGTTCGTCGGCTCGTCCGACATCGCCGAGTACATCTACACCACCGCGGCCGCGCACGGGAAGCGCGCGCAGTGCTTCGGCGGCGCCAAGAACCACCTGATCGTGATGCCGGACGCCGATCTTGACCAGGTCGCCGACGCCCTCATCGGCGCCGGCTACGGCTCGGCGGGCGAGCGCTGCATGGCGATCTCCGTCGCCGTCCCGGTCGGGGAAGCCACCGCGGACGCGCTCGTGGCGAAGCTGGCCGGCCGGGTGCGCGCGCTGAAGATCGGTGCGTCCCTCGACGAGAACGCCGACTTCGGCCCGCTCGTCACCGCCGAGGCCGTGACCAGGGTGGCCGGGTACATCCAGTCCGGTGTGGACGAAGGCGCCGAACTCGTGGTGGACGGCAGGGGCCACGTCGTGCCCGGGTACGAGAACGGGTTCTTCCTCGGCGGCACGCTGTTCGACAAGGTGACCCCGGAGATGCGGATCTACCGCGAAGAGGTGTTCGGCCCGGTGCTGGGCATCGTGCGCGCCGCCGACTACTCCGAAGCGCTGCGGCTGCCGAGCGAACACGAGTACGGCAACGGCGTGGCGATCTTCACGCGCGACGGCGACACCGCGCGCGACTTCACCAGCCGCGTGAACACCGGCATGGTCGGGGTGAACGTGCCGATCCCGGTGCCGATCGCCTACCACACCTTCGGCGGCTGGAAGCGGTCCGGTTTCGGCGACCTCAACCAGCACGGGCCGGACTCGATCCGGTTCTACACCAAGACCAAGACCGTCACCTCGCGCTGGCCTGGCGGCGTCAAGGAAGGCGCCAGCTTCGTCATCCCGACGATGAGCTGAGGCGGCGATGAGACTTTCCGACGAGCAGCGCGCGCTGCGCGAGACCGCCGCGGACTTCGCGGCGGAGCACCTCGCCCCGCACGCGCTGGAATGGGACCAGGCCAAGCACTTCCCGGTCGACGTGCTCCGCAAGGCGGCACAGCTCGGCATGGGCGGGGTGTACGTCGCCGAGGAGGCGGGCGGCTCCGGGCTCGGCAGGCTCGACGCGGCGCTGATCTTCGAGGCGCTCGCCACCGGCTGCCCGTCGATCGCGGGCTACCTGTCGATCCACAACATGGTCGCCTGGATGATCGACCGGTTCGGCGACGACGCGCAGCGGCACCGGATTCTGCCGAGGCTGTGCACAATGGACGCTCTGGGCAGCTACTGCCTCACCGAGCCAGGCGCGGGATCCGACGCGGCCGCACTGTCCACCAAGGCCGTTCGCGACGGCGACCACTACGTGGTCGACGGGGTGAAGCAGTTCATCTCCGGCGCGGGTGCGTCCGATGTGTACGTGGTGCTGGTGCGGACCGGGGTACCCGGCCCGCGCGGGATCTCGGCGCTCGTCGTCGACCGGGACACGCCGGGGGTTTCCTTCGGCGCCAACGAGATCAAGATGGGCTGGAACGCGCAGCCGACCCGGCAGGTGATCTTCGAAGGCGCCCGCGTCCCCGTCGGGAACCGGCTCGGCGCGGAAGGCGACGGGTTCCGGGTCGCGATGTCCGCTTTGGACGGTGGCAGGCTGAACATCTCCGCGTGCTCGCTCGGTGGTGCGGAGGCCGCGCTCGCCAAGGCGATCGGGTACCTGCGGGATCGGGAGGCGTTCGGCGCGAAGCTTTCCGACTCGCAGGCGCTGCGGTTCCGGCTCGCGGACATGCGCACCGAGCTGGAAGCGGCGAGGACCCTGCTGTGGCGGGCGGCGGACGCGCTCGACGGTGGCGAGCCCGGTGCCACCGGACTGTGCGCGATGGCGAAGCGGTTCGCCACCGACACCGGGTTCGAGGTCGCCAACCAGGCCTTGCAGTTGCACGGCGGCTACGGCTACCTCGCCGAGTACGGCGTGGAGAAGATCGTGCGCGACCTGCGCGTGCACCAGATCCTCGAAGGAACCAACGAAATCATGCGGGTCATCGTGTCCCGCTCGATGCTGGGAGCGGCCTGATGACCGAAGTGCTCACCTCCGTCCACAACGGACTCGGCAGGATCACCTTGAACCGGCCGAAGGCGATCAACGCGCTCACCCACGACATGGTGCGCCTCATCGGCTCGGTGCTCGACGACTGGGCAGGCGACGACCTCGTCCGCGCCGTGCTGCTCGACGGCGCGGGTGAACGCGGGCTCTGCGCGGGCGGGGACATCCGTTCGATCTACGAAGACGCCCGCTCCGGTGGCACGGCGTCCCTGCCGTTCTGGGCCGACGAATACCGGCTCAACGCCCAGATCGCGCGCTACCCCAAGCCGTACGTCGCACTGATGGACGGCTTGGTGATGGGCGGCGGCGTTGGCGTTTCCGCGCACGGCTCCGTGCGGGTGGTCACCGAGCGGTCCCGGATCGGCATGCCGGAGACCGGTATCGGGTTCGTGCCGGACGTCGGCGGCACCTACCTGCTCTCGCGGGCGCCGGGGCACCTCGGGACGCACATCGCGCTCACCGCGGGCCAGATCTCCGGCGCCGACGCGATCTACTGTGGACTCGCGGACTACTACGTGCCGAGTGGACGGCTCGGTGAACTCGCCGAAGCACTGGCGAACGGCGAGGCCGTGCGGTCCTTCGCCGAACCCGCACCCGAAAGCGAGCTGGCGAGGCAGCGCGACTGGATCGACGCGTGCTACTCGGCGGACACCGTGGAGGAGATCCTCGAACGGCTCTCCGGCGCCGGGGAAGCCGCGTCGTCCGCGGCCAAGGAGATCGCCGGGAAGTCGCCCGCCTCGCTCAAGGTCACCCTGCGGGCGCTGCGCTCCGCGAAAGCGTTGCCGGATCTCGAAAGCGTGCTGGCACAGGAGTTCCGGGTGTCCTCGGCGGCACTGCGCAACCCCGATCTCGCCGAGGGGATCCGCGCGCAGATCATCGACAAGGACCGGAACCCGCGCTGGTCGCCCGCCACGCTCGACGAGGTCGGCGACGATCTCGTGGCGAGCTTCTTCGCCCCGCTCGACGACGAATGGGAGGCGGGCCGGTGATCGCGTTCCTCGGACTCGGCAACATGGGCGGCCCGATGGCGGCCAACCTCGCGGCGGCGGGGCACGCGGTGACCGGGTTCGACCCGGTGCCGGCGGCCCGCGAGCGCGCGGGCATCACCACCGCGGCCACCGCCGTCGAGGCGGTCCGCGGCGCGGGCGTGGTGATCACCATGCTGCCCAGCGGCAAGCACGTGCTCGACTGCTACGCGGAACTGCTGCCGGTCGTCTCCCCCGGCACGCTGTTCCTCGACTGCTCCACGATCGACGTCGCCGACGCGCGGGCCGCCGCGAAGCTCGTCACCGAAGCCGGGCACCTCGCGGCGGACGCCCCGGTTTCCGGCGGGGTGGTCGGCGCGGAGGCGGGCACGCTCACCTTCATGGCCGGCGGCGAAGCGCCCGCCTTCGCCGCGGCGGACCCGTTGCTGGCGGCGATGGGTAAGCGGATCGTCCACTGTGGAGGGCCGGGTTCCGGGCAGGCGGTGAAGATCTGCAACAACCTGATCCTCGGCGTGTCCATGATCGCGGTGAGCGAGGCGTTCGCGCTCGGCCGTTCGCTCGGGCTGACCGACCAGGCGCTGTTCGACGTCGCCTCGACCGCGTCCGGCCAGTGCTGGGCGCTGACCACGAACTGCCCGGTGCCGGGCCCGGTGCCGGCCAGCCCCGCCAACCGGGACTACCAGGGCGGGTTCGCCAGCGGCCTGATGCTCAAGGACCTCCGGCTGGCGCAGTCGGCCGCCGAAGAGCACGACGTGCCGACCTCGCTCGCCCGCGCCGCCGCCGAGCAGTACGCCGCGTTCGTCGGCGAAGACGGCCCGGGACGCGACTTCTCGGCGATCATCACCTCCATCCGGAAGGACGGCCTCGATGCCTGAAACCATTCTCGTCACCCGGCCCGCGCCCGGCGTCGGCCTCATCACCCTGAACCGCCCCAAGGCGTTGAACGCGCTGAACCAGCAGGTGCTGGCCGAGGTCACCGAAGCGGCCGCGGAACTGGACCGCGATCGCGAGATCGGCGCGATCGTGCTGACCGGCTCGGCGAAGGCGTTCGCCGCGGGCGCCGACATCAAGGAGATGCAGCCGCAGTCCTTCAGCGACGTCTACGCCGCCGACTGGTTCGCGGGCTGGGACGCGCTGACGCGCGTGCGCACGCCGCTGATCGCCGCCGTCGCGGGGTACGCGCTCGGCGGCGGGTGCGAGCTGGCGATGATGTGCGACGTCCTGCTCGCCGCCGACACCGCGAAGTTCGGCCAGCCGGAGATCACCCTCGGCGTGATCCCCGGCATGGGCGGTTCGCAGCGGCTCACCAGGGCCGTCGGCAAGGCGAAGGCGATGGACCTGTGCCTCACCGGCCGCATGATGGACGTCGAAGAGGCCGAGCGCGCCGGGCTGGTGTCGCGGATCGTGCCCGCGGGCTCGCTGCTCGACGAAGCGCTGGCGACCGCGGAGAAGATCGCCGGGATGTCCACGCCCGCGGCCATGATGGCGAAGGAAGCGGTGAACCGCGCCTTCGAAACCGGCCTCACCGAAGGGATCCTGTTCGAGCGGCGGGTGTTCCACGGCACCTTCGCCACCGCGGACCAGAAGGAGGGCATGGCCGCGTTCACCGAGAAGCGGAAACCGACTTTCACGAACTGCTGATCGGCATGCTGTTCATGCCCTGAAGGCGTCCTTCGCGGCGTCAGATTTCCCCGAAGGCTCCCTTCGGGGCACGCGAGCGCCCGCCGGGGACAACGCGAGTGAACGGATTCAGGCGATCCAGACGGTTTTCGCGTTGGTGAAGGTACGCGGCCCGAAATCGGCCAGTTCCCTTCCGTAGCCGGAGTTCTTGGCGCCGCCGAACGGGACCTCCGGGGTGGAGGCCGTGTGCTTGTTGACGTACAGCATGCCGGTCTCCACCTCGGTGACGAACCGCCGCTGCTCCTCGGCGTCGGTGGTCCACGCGCTGCCGCCGAGCCCGAACGGCGAGTCGTTGGCGATCCGGATCGCGTCGTCGACCGAGTCCGCGCGCCACACCAGCGCCACCGGGCCGAAGAACTCCTCGTGGTGGCCCGGCGAACCGTCCGGGATGTCGCTGAGCACGGTGGCCGGGTAGTAGTTGCCCGGCCCGTCCAGCGGCTTCCCGCCGGTGTGCAGCTTCGCACCGGCCGCGATCGTGTCGGTGACCTGCTGGTGCAGGGTTTCCACGGCGTCCGGTGAGGACAGTGGCCCCAGGTCGGTGCCGTCGGCCATCGGGTCGCCGAGCTTCAGCGCCGCCATCCTGTCGGCGAACCTGCCGAGGAACTCGTCGAAGACGTCGGCGTGCACGATGAAGCGCTTCGCGTTGATGCACGACTGGCCGTTGTTGAGCAGGCGGGATTCCACCGCGTTCGCCACGGCGTCCTCGAGATCCGCCGACGGCATCACGATGAACGCGTCGCTGCCGCCCAGTTCGAGCACGCTCGTCTTGATGTGCCTGCCCGCCGCGGCGCCGACGGCCCTGCCCGCTGGCTCGCTCCCGGTCAGCGTCACCGCGCGCACCCGTTCGTCGCCGATGATCCCGTCGATCTCCGACGACGGCACGAGCAGCGTCTGGAACACGCCGTCGGCGAACCCGGCGCGGCGCAGCACGTCCTCGATCGCGAGCGCCACCTGCGGCACGTTCGACGCGTGCTTGAGCAGGCCGACGTCGCCCGCCATCAGCGCGGGCGCGGCGAACCGGAACACCTGCCAGTACGGGAAGTTCCACGGCATCACCGCGAGCACCGGGCCGATCGGCTCGTACCGGGTGTAGGCGGTGCCGTTCTCGACCGGCCACGGCTGGTCGGCGAGCATCCGTTCGCCGTGGTCGGCAAACCACCGGCAGCCCAGCGCGCTCTTGCGCACCTCCGCGACCGCCGACCCCAGCGTCTTGCCCATCTCCAGCGTCGCGAGCCTGGCCAGTTCGCCTGCCTCGTCGTCGAGGATGTCCGCGGCGCGGTGCAGCAGCGCGGCCCGGTCGGCGTACGAGGTCTTCCGGTACGCGCGGAACGCCGCCGCGGCCTTGGCCAGCTTCTCCTCGATCTCACCCTCGGTGAGCGGGTCGAACGACCGGACCTGCTCGCCGGTCGCCGGGTTGACCGTCGCAATCGCCACCACGAACTCCTCTGCGCTCCGCTGCTGCCTCGCGGTGCGGGAGTTACCCGTGATCAGGCGCGCGGAAACCTCGTGGTGGTCCCCCGAACCGGTCGTAAATGTCGGACCCCGATGCGAACATGTGTTCGTGCCGACAATCGAAGGGCCCATTCTGCACGCCGACCTGGATTCGTTCTACGCCTCGGTCGAGCAGCGCGACGACCCCGCCCTGCGCGGACGCCCCGTCCTCGTCGGCGGCGGGGTGGTGCTGGCCGCGAGCTACGAGGCGAAGGCGTTCGGGGTGCGCACCGCGATGAACGGCAGGCAGGCGCGCACCCTGTGCCCGCACGCCGTGGTCGTGCCGCCGAGGATGTCCGCCTACGCCGAGGCCAGCAAGGCGGTGTTCAGCGTCTTCGAGCGCACCACCCCGCTCGTCGAAGGGCTCTCGATCGACGAGGCGTTCCTCGACGTGGGCGGACTCGCGAAAATCGCGGGGTCGCCGTCCCAGATCGCCGCCCGGCTGCGCGCGGACGTGCTGGCGCGGGTCGGGCTGCCGATCACCGTCGGTGTGGCGCGCACCAAGTTCCTGGCCAAGGTGGCCAGCGCGGTCGCCAAACCGGACGGGCTGCTCGTGGTGCCGCACGACGGCGAGCTGGCGTTCCTGCACCCGCTGCCGGTGGAGCGGCTGTGGGGCGTCGGCAAGGTGACCTCGCGGAAGCTGCGCGACCGCGGCATCGTCACGGTGCGCGATCTCGCCGAACTAGGCGAGCGGGAGCTGGTGTCGATGCTCGGGCGCGCCTCGGGCAAGCACCTGCTCGCGCTGGCGCTGAACCACGACCCGAGGCCGATGCGGCCGGGGCGCCGACGGCGGTCGATCGGCGCCCAGCGGGCACTCGGCGGCAGGCCGAGGTCACCCGCCGAACTGGACGCGATCCTGATCTCGCTCGTGGACCGGCTCGCGCGCAGGCTCCGCGCCGCGCACCGGGTCTGCCGCACCGTCACGCTCCGCATGCGGTTCGGCGACTTCACCAGGGCCACCCGGTCCCGCACCCTGACCCAGCCGACGACGCACACCGAGACGATCCTCGCCGCCGCGCGGTCGCTGCTCGGCGCCGCGCGGCCGTCGATCGACGACAAGGGCCTCACCCTCATCGGCTTCGCACTGTCCAATTTGGACGACGAGGGCTCGGTGCAGCTCGCGCTCCCGTTCGGCGAGGACACCCCGGGCGCACTCGACACCGCGCTCGACACCCTGCGGGACAGGTACGGCACCAAGGCCGTCACCAGGGGAACCCTGCTCGGCCGCGACGAGGGCATCGCCGTGCCGCACCTGCCCGACTGACCTCACCGGTCCGCGGGCCGCCGAGGGAAGAACAGCGCGGGCACGACCGCGACCGAGGAAAGCGCGATCGCCCACCAGAACGTGGTGCCGTAGGCCGCTTCCGTGCCGGTGCCCTGGCCGAGCAGGACCAGCATGAGGATCGCCGTGCCCAGCGAGCCGCCGATCCGGTTCAGCACGTTGACCGCACCGGCCGCGCGCGCCGTCTGGTGCGCTTCGACGCTCGCGTAGGCCGCGCCCATCGTCGGCCCCATCACCGCGCCGAGCCCGGCGCCGCGGACGAACAGCGCCGCGGACAGCAGCCACCCGGGAATCCCGGTGAGCGCGAACGGGACCGTGCCCACGAGCGCGAGGAGCATCCCGCTCACCACCACGACGCGGTAGCCGCGCCGGTCGGCGTGCATGCCCGCGACGAACGCCCCCGCGGCGGCCCCGAGCGCCTGCGGTACGAGGAGCAGGCCGACCTGGAAGCTGTCGGCGTGGTGGACCTGCTGGTAGTACAGCGGCAGCAGGACCATCGAGCTGTACAGCGACGCTCCGGCCAGTAACGCGGTGACGGTGGCGACGGTGAACCCGCGTCGCGCGAACAACCGGACGTCGATCAGCGGCAGGCCCTTCTTCCGCAGCGCGTGGACCACGTACCAGGCGATCAGCGCCGCACCCGCGACGAGCGCCGCGAGACCGGGCGAGCTGAGACCGCCGCCGTCGACGTCGGAGAGGCCGTAGACCACGGCGGCCAGCCCCGGCGAAAGCAGCGCGAGCCCGAGCAGGTCGAACCGATTCCCGCCGGGCGGCAGGTCCCGGGTGTCGCTGTCCTTCGGCACGAGCTTCGCCGCCAGCGGTAGCGCGACGAGGCAGATCGGCAGGTTCAGGAAGAAGATCCAGCGCCACCCCGCGTCCTCCACGAGCACCCCGCCGAGGATCGGTCCCAGCGCGGGCGCGAAGGTGACGGGCACCGAGAGCAGGCTCATCAGCCGTCCGATGTTCGCCGGGCCTGCCGCCTTGGCCACGATGATCTGCCCGAGCGGGTTCATCAGGCCACCCCCGATGGCCTGGAGCGTGCGGAACACCAGCAGAGACGGCAGCGACCAGGCGAACCCGCACAGGACCGAGCCGAGGGTGAACAGCCCGACCGCGGCGAGCCACATCCGGCGCGCGCCGAAGCGCTCGCTCACCCAGCCCGACGCCGGCATCACCAGCGCGATCACCAGGAGATATCCGGTGGCGACCCACTGGACGTCGGCCAGCGCGGACTGGAAGTCGCGCGCCAGGTCGCCGAGCGCGATGCCGACGGCGGTCACGTCGATGCTCGCGAGGATCGGCGCGCTGCCGAGCACCAGCCCCATCCGGAGCAGGCGCGGGTCGAGGCGGTCTGGCGCGGGCGGCGCCGCCGATGTGGTCACGGACCGGGTCCTTTCGCTCGTCGAGTTTGACTCGACCCGAAATTTAGGTTGTACCTAACCATTGGGTCAAGCATATTAACTGGGTGCGCGTCAGCAGGGAGGTAGGGTGACTCGGGTGACGGCAGAACGGCTCCGCGATCGCACCAAGCGCCAGACGCGGCAGCTGATCTCGGACGTGGCGACCGGGCTCTTCACCGAAAAGGGCTTCGGGAACGTGACGATCGCGGAGATCGCCACCGCGGCCGGGGTCGCCAGGATGACGGTGACCAACCACTTCCCGCTGAAGGAGGACCTGGTCTTCGACCTCGCCGGGGAGCTGCGGGCGCACCTGGCGAAGACCGTGGCGGCCCGCGAACCGGGGACTTCCGCGCTCGAAGCGCTCCGCCGCGAGTACACGGCGAAGACCGGATGCGGGAACGACACCCTCGGCGGCACCGACCCCGCGTGGGCGAAAATGGTCTGCGAGAGCCCGGTGCTGCTGGCCAGGCTCCGCGAGCTCCACGACCAGGCCGAAGCGGAGCTGGCGGCACGGCTGGCCGAGGAGTCCGGCGACGACGGCATCGTGCCGAAGGTCGTGGCGGCACAGCTCGCCGCGGTGAACCGCCTGCTGTTCCACCACGCGCTGCGCCGCAGCGTCGCGGGCGACCGCGAGCCCGAGATCCTCCGCTCGCTCGCCAAGACCGCCGAAGACGCCTACGCGGTACTCGCCCCCTCGATCGGTGACTACGGCAGAACCTTTGCCACGCGCCAAAATTCGCACTGACGGGGACGCTCACGGCCATTCCCGGCGAGCCAGCAGGGGCCGCTTCGCCCTGAAGGACGCCTTGAGGGCATGAACATCCCCGGTGACGGCGAGGTCGTCGCGGTCAGGATCGTGCTCGCACCGGAGGAGCTCGCGTTCCTCGCCGGTCAGCTCGCCATCGGCGGGCTGACCCCGAGCACCTGCGCGCGCTGATCACCGACTACGTGGGCCGGTGAGGTTTCAGGGGCGGGCCATCGCGTGGCGCACCCGTGCCACCAGCCCGCCGTCGAACGCGAGCGCCACCCCGGCGAGGAACTCCGCCTCGTCGCGCACCGTGCGGCAGACCGGCGCGCGGCGCTGCGCGCCCACCTGGACACCGGAGACCCGCTTGCCCGCGGCGTACCCGTCCAGCCCGGTCGTGATCTCCGCCGCGGCGCGCACCGCTTCGCGCTCGGCGGCATCCGCGCCTGCCGCGCGGCACACCCTGTCCACCGCGGTGGAGACCTCGGGCGGCACGTAGGGCAGGAGCTTCAGCCGCGCGTCCCTGATCTCGACGACCGCCCGGTACAGGCGGGTCCCCAGATCCGCGTCCACGACCCCGCCGAGGACGACCTCGGGGAACGGCGCGGTGATGGTGCTCCGCAGGAACTCGACCTCTTCGAGCACGGCCTCCGCCCATTCCGCCAGCGGCGGGCGGTCGAAATCGGGGCGGCACAACAGGGTTGCGGCCAGTTCGGCCTCGTGCTCCACCGCGTCGGCGAACGTGGTCCTGCCGAGCAGGCGCCGGATCAACCCCGCCGGGAGGTGCGGGGCGACCGTGGCGCGGCACAGTTCCGCCACGTCGTCCGACACCGCGTGGCCGTCGTGGCCGAGTATCAGGTGCGCGATCTCGTGGGCGACGATGTGCCTGCGGTGCACCGGGGTGGCGGCCTCCGGGTAGAGGATCACGTCGTGCCGGCGGCGCGAGACGACCATCCCGGTCGGGGTGGTACCTGCCAGATCGGCCGCCTTGACCTCGATCTGGCGCCCGCCCCGCATCGCGACGGCGCGCGAGACGAGTTCGGGGACGCCGAACTCGGCAGGCAGCGCGAACTCCCGCACGAACCGGTGGCACGAATCGGCCTTCGACGCGCGGCGCCGCTGCGGAATCACCCCGGCATGGCGGCGGGTGGTGAAGCGTTCGCCCGGATCGCCCGGTTCGAGGGAGCGCAGGGCGGGCGATCGACGCCACCGCACGCGTTCCGCAGTGCCGTCCGGTGCGCCACGACGCGCTGTCCAGTGACGCTGTGTCCGGTCCTGTTCGCGCACGCGGATCGGCCCCTCACTCGGCGGACGGGCGGTCACGCCCGCCACCCGCGAACGGGAGCAGGACGGCGAACCGCCGTTGCGCACAGGCCCTGCGGCCTGTGGTCCACGGACCGACCACGCCTCGGGCGCCGAGAGCGGGCCGCACGATCGAAGGTGGCGCGAAGGCGATGCCTTCGATCAGCAGCGGTCAGTATAGCCGTACCGGGAGTATCGTCAATGGACACCGCGGAGATCGGCACCCGGCGCCGCACCCGCTGTTCGACGCGATGATTCGCGACCCGTTGCCCGCGAAGCGGATTATTACCCAGAATTGGCCGCGGTACGCACGGACAACCCCATTGCCGGATACCGTTGTCGCGCAAGATCCGCCACAGTGATCGGCACAGCGTGATCATCGCGATGGTGCTCGTCGAACACCTGATCCAGCTCGGCCCGAGGAAGGCACATGTCGTTCACCGGTAGTTTCGTACTGGGGCGGGCCGATCGGCCGTTGACCCGGTTCGAACCACTGCGGCGGTGGGATCCGGAGCTCGGCGGATCCGATGAGGACGGCTGGCAGGTGCTCGCCATCGCGGCCAGGGCGACCCCGAGCCGGTGCGGCGCCGACACCTTCGGGCAGCTCCGCGCGATACGGGCGATGCTCGTGGCGGAAACGAACGCCCCGGTGCTGGTCGCGACGATCGGCACCAGCACGGTCGCGGTGCTGGAGGCGTCCTCCCCGAACGGCGCGGACTGGGCGACCATGCTCTACGCCGCCACCATGGCGCGCACCCTGGACACGTCCGCCATGCACGACGCCGACAACCCGGAAAGCGGGTTCGCCTCCCCCGGTTACCTGGCGCCGGTAATCGTGAAATGGGCGAGCGAAACGGGCCGCCCGATCGCGGACGTGCACCTGGTCGAAACCACCCTGAAGGAACTCAGCGAAAACGGCCCAACGGCCGAGGACAATTCGGCGCTGACCGGAGCGGTCCCTTTTCCCGAAACCGCTCCCGCCCTCATTCCGACCACCGCCGAGGCGAAGCTCGTCCGATTACTGCACTCGGCGGGCCTCGCCCCGGCCGTCCTGGCAGGCACGGAATGGGCAGCGGCCGTGGACACCGTCCGGCACTGACGCGGTGGTTCAGTCCACGTGCCCGGCAGCGCCGGAGCCGGTTCCGGGGCCCTCGTGCTCGGTGACCGAGCGGAGCGCGGCCAGCAGCCGGGGCATGTCCTCCGGTCTCGTCGACGCGCGATGACCGAGCACCCGCAGGGCCATCGCGGCCTCGGGCCCGGCGGCCGCGATGGCCCTGATCGCGTCGATCTCGGCGTTGATGACCTTGCTCGCGTCGTTGTCGAAGAAGTAGCTCCCCGGCACGTCGAACAGCTCGGCCAGCCGCTCGGCCTTGTTCATCACCATGCCGTTCGCGACCGCGCCCTGTTCCAGCCTGCTGACGTACTGCCTGGTCACGCCGATGGCCTTCGCGACCTCTTCGAGGGTGTAGTAGTGCCGGGTACCGTCCTCGTCCACCCGGCGCGGCACGGTGCGGCGGAGGTGGTTGAGCTTGATACCGAAGATCTGCGCCGCCGTCCTGCCCTTGGCCCGCAGATCGGACGAGTCCGTGAACGGCAAGCCGTCCGAATGCGCGGACACGATCACCCCTTCTTTTGCCGCCGAGGCCCATCACCAGCGGCGACATCGGAGAATGTTCGATTCAGTTGACATGACTACCGCGGTTTGCCCTATGCTGTGCACCGTCGATGTTAACTGGATATTCCATCCAGCGAAACCAGCGAACCAGCAAAACCGGGAGCCCGAGGCGCAGGGGAGGCATCGGGACGCACGGAGAGCCGCCCGGCATCGGCCGGGATCCAGGGCTGGCGCGGGGAAGACCGTAACCCCCATGCGGTCGTTCCTCGCGTCAGCCCGCCTCCGCCGGCATCAGTGCAGATAGGAAAGCTGCGGGTGTGCGGCGCGGTAACCGTCGAGCAGGCGGCGCGCCACGGTCACCGAGTCGACGAGCGGGTGCAGGGCGAACGCCCGCAGCGCGGCGTCGGCGGAGCCGGTGGCCGCGGCCTCCAGCACGGACCGTTCGGCGGCCTTGACCGCGTGGACGAGTCCGAGCGCGTGGCCGGGCAGCGGGCGGGCGGCGATCGGGCTGGCGCCGAACGCGCCGACCGCGCACGGCACCTCGACCACCGCGTCTTCGTCCACTCCGGACAGTGCGGTTCCGTTGCGCACGTTGAGGATCAGCGTGGTCCGCTCGTCGCGGGCGATGGCGCGCATGAGCGCGAGCGCGATCCGTTCGTACCCGCCGCCTTCGAGGTCGCCGGGATCGCGTTCGCGGTCCCTTGCCTCGGCGAGGTAGGTGGCCTCGCGCTCGGCGCGCGTGCGTTCCCACCTGTCCAGTGACGGCGAGGTGTAGAACCCGCGCTGCTGCGCCAGCAGGAACGAGCCGCGCGAGTCGGTGCCGTCACCGGCAGCGGCGACGGCTTCGCGCGTGAAGTAGTAGTAGTGCAGGTATTCGTTCGGCACCGCGCCGAGCAGCCTCAGCCAGTCCGCGCCGAAGAGCCTGCCCTCCTCGAACGATTCCACCGCGGGCGAGCCGAGCAGCTCCGGCAGCAGGTCCACCCCGCCGGCGTGCACGCCGCGCAGCCAGCCGAGGTGGTTCAGCCCGGCGTAGTCGAACCACGCGGCCTCCTGGCCGACGCCGATCGCCCTCGCCACCCGGCGGCACAGCCCGGCCGGCGAGTCGCAGATGCCGATCACCCGCCCGCCCAGCAGCGGCGCCATCGCCTCGGTCACCATCCCGGCCGGGTTGGTGAAGTTGATGACCCACGCGCGCGGCGCGAGCTCGGCGATCCGGCGCGCCAGCTCGACCGCGACCGGCACGGTGCGCAGGCCGTACGCGATCCCGCCGGCACCGACGGTCTCCTGCCCGAGCACCCCCTCGGCGAGCGCGACCCGCTCGTCGAGCTGCCTGCCCCGCATCCCGCCGACCCTGACCGCCGAGAACACGAAGTCCACATCGGACAGTGCGGTGGCGAGGTCCGTGGTCGTGGTGACGGCAGGCGCGCCTTCGACGCCGTCGGCCTGCTCGGCCAGCACGGTCGCGACGGCGGCGAGCCTGCCCGCGTCCACGTCGTGCAGCACCAGTTCCGTCACCACGCCCGCACCGCGTTCGGCGAGCAGCGCGGCGTGCACGAGCGGCACGCGGAAGCCGCCACCGCCGAGAATCGCCAGCCTCATCGCGGCACCTCCTCCCCTGCCGGGAAACTTTGCCAAAGTCGCGCCCGGGGCGCATCCTCGTAGCCGGGGATGATCAGCGTCTTGGAGGGCACGTGGCTGGTTCGGTGGACCCTCCGCAGGCGGCGGACCTCGACGTTTTCCTGTCCGGGCTGCTGTTCTTCGACCTGGTCTTCACCGGGATGGCTCAGCCGCCCGCACCGGGTACCGAGGTGTGGACGCGCGGGATGGGATCGGGGCCGGGCGGGATCGCGAACCTCGCCATCGCGCTGGCACGGCTCGGCCTGCGCACCTCGCTCGCCGCCGCGTTCGGCACCGATCTCTACGGCCGCTACTGCTGGGATGTGCTGGAGCGCCAGGAGGGCGTCGACCTCTCGCGGTCGCGGCGGTTCCCCGAATGGCACTCACCGGTCACGGTTTCCCTCGCCTACGACCACGACCGCGCGATGGTGACGCACGGGCACGCGCCGCCGGTGCCGCTGACCGAGCTCACCGGCTCGCCGCCGCCGAGCAGGGCGACCGTGGTGCACATCGGCAGGGACACCGAAGACTGGGTGCGGCAGGCGCACGCCGCGGGCAGCCTGGTGTTCGCCGACGTCGGCTGGGACCCGTCCGAGGAATGGGCACCCGAGCTGCTCGACCAGCTCACCTGCTGCCACGCCTTCGTGCCGAACTGCGTCGAGGCGATGCGGTACACCCGGACCAGCACGCCGGAAGCGGCGCTGGCCGTGCTCGCCGAGCTGGTCCCGGTCGCGGTGATCACCTGCGGCGGCGACGGGGTGCTCGCGACCGACGCCACCACCGGGGAGTCCGCGCGGATCCCCGCGCTGCCGACCGACGCGCTCGACGCGACCGGAGCCGGTGACGTGTTCGGCGCTGGATTCGTCGCGGGCACCCTGGCCGGATGGCCGCTGCCGCAACGACTTCGGTTCGCCTCGCTGACCGCGGCACTGTCGGTGCAGCAGTTCGGCGGCGGTCTCGCCGCGCCGGGCTGGGCCGAGATTTCCCGGTGGCACCGGGAAAACCGCCGTCCCGACTTCGCCTTCCTCGACGACGTGCTGCCCGCGCGGACCATGACGTCCTGCGACACCGCGGCCAGGCGGGCGCAGGCGACGATCGGGTTCGGCGGGAAACCGGTGGAACCGTGGCACTGAACGTCACCCGCTGTGCCAGCGTTCGTAGGTGGCCAGCTTGCACGCGGCCCGTTCGCTGATCTCGCCGTCCGGAAGGTCGTTCGCCTCGATGAAGAAGTCCAGCGCCGCGCGCACGTCGGCGATCTCCGCCACCAGCCGCGCCCGCAGGTCGCTGCCGTCCCAGTGCGCGGTGGCGCCGTCCGCGCCGATGAGCTTGCCCAGCACCTGCAACAGCTCGCCGGACTCCTCGATCACCCTGCTCGCGCCCGGCCACTTCGCCCCGCCGATGGCGTAGGGACCACCCATCGCCCGCTCCTCTCCGTGCGCTCGTGATCGTCAGCGCATTGTCAGCGACGCCTGCTGTGCTTGCTCTCCGAACACCTCCCCGAACGAAAAGAGCGAGCATGACCAGCTTTCGAACCAGATCGGCCGCCGTCGCCCTTGCCGCGGCAGCCGCCCTCCTGACCGCCGGGGGCGTGGCGGGGGCCACGACGGCGGGTGCCGAGGGAATCGTGCGCCACGGCCCGTACCCGGCGAAGCCCGAATGCGAGAGCCTGCGCAAGGCGTACCCGCTGTCGCCGCAGCCGTGCTACTCGACCGGCGGGCAGTGGTACTTCGACCAGTACCTGTTCTGATCCGCCGCGGGCCCCGGACTCCCCGGGGCCCGCGGCCGGCCTGAACCCGATGTCGGCCACCTGGCCGATCTTCGCGCGCCGGTTCCGCAGCAGGCTTTCCTCATCGAACCCGACCCGAATGAGGAACCATGCGCAAGAACCTGACGAGCGCGCTGGCCGTCGCCGCGGCGCTGCTGACCACGCTCACCGGCACGGCCGAGGCGTCGGACACGGTGGTGCGCACCGATTCCGGCCCGGTGCGCGGCCTCTCGGCCGACGGATACCGCACGTTCCACGGCATCCCGTACGCCGCCCCGCCGACCGGTGCGCTCAGATGGCGCGCGCCGCGACCGCCGTCGCGCTGGACGGCGGTCAAGGACGCGACGCGACCGGGCAACCGGTGCGCGCAGACCGCGGGCGCGAACACGCCCAGCACCGACGAGGACTGCCTCGTCCTGAACGTCACCGCCCCGGCGGCGCGCGGACGGCTCAAACCCGTGATGGTGTGGCTGCACGGAGGCGGCAACAGCTTCGGCACGGCGAGTGACAACGACACGCGCCGCCTGGCCGCGGGCGGGGACGCCGTGGTGGTGTCGCCGAACTACCGGCTCGGCGTGTTCTCGTCGTTCGGGCACGCGAGCCAGCCGGGGTCCGGCGACTTCGGGCTCCAGGACCAGCAGGCGGCGCTGCGCTGGGTGCGGCACAACGCGGCGGCCTTCGGCGGCGATCCGCGCAACGTGACGCTGATCGGCGAGTCGGGTGGCGCGTTCGACGTGTGCGGGCAGCTCACCTCGCCCGGCTCGGCCGGGCTGTTCCAGCGCGCGATCATGCACAGCGGGTCGTGCTCGTCGGCGTGGCCGGTCGATGCGTTCGCCGCAGGCGGGCCTGCCGTCTCGCCATGGCGGTCCACAGTGGACCGGGACACGCAGGGCGCCGCGCTGGCGGCCAAGTTCGGATGCGCGGGTGCACCGTCCGTTGTGGACTGCCTGCGCGGAGTGCCTGCCGCCGACCTGATCGCGCTTCCGCAGGCGAGCCAGATTTCGCCGCTGGCGTACGGCACCCCGACCCTGCCGCTGCGGCCGGACACCGCGCTCGCCGCGGGCCTGTTCCACCGCGTTCCCGTGCTCACCGGCAACACCCGCGACGAAGGCGCGTTCACCGCGGGCTTCATCCCCGGCGATTTCGACGAAAGCACGTACCAGGCCCAGCTCGTCAAGAGCTTCGGCGCCGATGCGCCTCGGGTCGCGGCCCGCTACCCGAGCGCGAAGTACGGTTCGCCGCGCCTCGCCTGGACAGCGGTGATCACGGACGGCTCGTGGACCTGTCACCAGCTCGACGACGCGCGGCGCCTCGCCCTCGGCGGCTCCACCTACAGCTTCGAGTTCGCCGACGAGAACGCGCCGCAAGGGTTCTTCGCGGGCCTGTTCGCCCCCGGTTTCCCCGCCCGCGCCTTCCACTCGTCGGACATGGCGTACCTGTTCGACACCCCGGGTTTCCCGCTCGCCCCGGCCCAGCGGCGCCTCGCCGACCAGATGATCCGCTACTGGGGCCGGTTCGCCGCCTCGGGTGACCCGAACGGGCAGGGCCTCCCCCGGTGGCAGCCGCTGCGCGACGCGAACTCGCAGGCGCTGGTCCCGGACGCCACCCACGCCGTCGATCTCGCGAGCGAACACCAGTGCGGGTTCTGGGCGGCGAGGGGCTGAATATTTACATACATACTGTCTGTATGTAATCTGGCGGCACCGATCCGAGGAGGGCACCATGCTCGAACGCACCGGTCAGGCACGGCTCAGCCAGGGCACGCTGGACTACGTCGAGGTCGGCTCCGGCCGCCCGGTGGTGTTCGTGCACGGGCTACTGGTCAACGCGGACCTCTGGCGGGCGGTGGTGCCCGCCGTCGCCGAGGCCGGGTTCCGCTGCCTCGCCCCCGACTGGCCGCTCGGCTCGCACCGCGCGCCGATGGCGGCGCACGCGGACCTGACCCCGCCAGGGGTGGCGAAGCTGATCGCCGAGTTCCTCGTCGAGCTGGACCTGCGTGACGTGCTGCTGGTGGCGAACGACACCGGCGGCGCGCTCACGCAGATCCTGATGGCGAACCACCCGGAGCGGATCGCGGGCGTCGTGCTGACACCGTCGGACTCGTTCGAGCACTTCTTCCCGCCGATCTTCGCGCCGCTCCCCCGGCTCGCGCGGGTTCCCGGCGCGATGCGGGTGCTCGCGGGCGCGCTGCGCAGCCGGTTCGTCCGATCGCTGCCGATGGGGTTCGGCTGGGTGGCGAAGCGGCCCGTGCCGCTCGACGCGGTGCACTCCTACATCGACCCGGTGCGGGAGTCCGCTGGTGTCCGGCGCGATCTCCGCAAGTTCCTGCGCGGAGTGGACAAGCGGTACACGCTCGAAGCAGCCGAAAAGCTGCGCGGCTTCGACCGCCCGGTGCTGCTGGCGTGGGCCTCGGAGGACCGGCTCTTCCCGCTTTCGCTGGCGAGGCGGCTCCTCGACGTGCTGCCGGACGCCACGCTGACCGAGATCGGTGACAGCTACACGTTCGTCCCCGAGGACCGTCCCGACACGCTGAGCGCGCTGATCACCGGGTTCGCGGCGGAAAGGGTCTTCGCCTTGGCAGACTGACGGCCCATGCGCCGCAGTCAGCAGGATCGCTCCAGCAGCACCAGGTCGGCACTGACCACCGCGGGCCGTGCCCTGTTCGCCGCGCGCGGCTACCACGCGGTGCCCACCGACGAGGTCGTGCGCACCGCCGGTGTCACGCGCGGCGCCCTCTACCACCACTTCACGGACAAGAAGGACCTGTTCCGCGCCGTGGTGACCGAGGTGGAGGCGGAGTTCACCGCCAAGGTCAGCGCCGAGGTCACCGCGGCCCCCGACCTCGCCACCGGCATGTTCGCCGCGCTGAAGGCGTTCCTCGACCTCTGCTCCGATCCCGAGATCCGCCAGATCGCCCTGACCGACGCCCCCGCGGTACTCGGCTGGAACGACTGGCGCGCCATCGAAGCCGAGCACGGCCTGGGAGTGCTCACCGAGGCCCTCACCCGCGCCGTCGAAGAAGGACTGCTGGCACCGCAACCCGTCGGCGTGCTGGCCAGACTCGTCCTCAGCGCCCTCAACGAAGCGGCCCTGGTCATCGCCGCCGCCGAAGATCCCGCACAGGCCAGGGCCGACGCCGAGCAGGCACTAGGTTCGTGGTTCGCCGGGCTCCTCGCCTAGCCGCGACTCTCGCTCCGCGTGGCCGTCACCCGAATCCGGCGAGCGGTGGTTCTTCGGTGTAGCTGCGGCCGTTCGGGGTGGTGACGGTCAGGGTGCCGGTGTCGTTGGTGGTGAAGGTCCAGCCCGGTTCGCCGCGCAACACGTGGTGGACCCGGCACAGCGGCCGGAGATTCACTTTGTCGGTTCCGCCGCCGTCTTTCCAAGCCTGTGCGTGGTCGAGGTCGGTGTACTGGGCAGGCCGATTGCACCCCGGCATACTGCACGTCCGGTGGGTGACGTGGAGGTACTTCCGCATCGCACTCGGCGGCCGGTAGTTTTCCCGGCCGAGGTCGACGGGCAGGCCGGTCATGGGTTCGTCGATGATCCGGTTCCAGA